>JAHDCK010000176.1 GCA_020629915.1 Saprospiraceae bacterium | reverse complement strand
AGCCGTAAAGGTTTGATCCGTATAAATGGCTCCTGATTCAAAGCACATCATGGGGTCCTGGTTCACATCTACATATTTGATCTTGAGGTGGAATAACTCTACGGCCGTAACACTCACATTATTCATTGGCATCATCCCCGACGACAGCGCCTGCTGCCAGCTAAAGGCTACCCGGGATGCGGTATTGTCATTGGTTACAAAACTCGAATAAAAGCCGAAGCTCGGAAAGGCTTCACTCCCCAGTAGATAACTTGGTGTTGTTGCCGCTGTATAAGTGACTTCTATATTCCCGTTTGTGAAGATAGAGCTACCAAAGGCAGCCGTATTATAATTAAAATACAGCAGTCCGGCTCCCAGTTTAAAACCCGCGGTACTTTCTGCCAGTACATCTACTTCGTAAAAATCGTCCGTCCCGTCATTGGTAATCTGAGGGTTGGCGAAGGTAAAGGTCACATCCTGTGCTATACTTGTGTGTAGGAACAAAAGGCATAATAGCATGAACAGTAAATTCTTTCTCATTGCATGTTTTTTTATGAAGTTGGTTTAAAACTTCTATGAATAAATCTATTTCTATTGGTCAGTATGGTCTGATTATGTGGACAGGAGGGGGCATAGTATTTCCTGTGCAGTGAGGAGCGTTTTCCTGCTGCATAAGTATTTTTTATTTCTATTAGGGAGGGGTAAGTTTAGTTATCGACTATCAGTCATCAGTCATTAGTCATCAGTCATCAATTATTAAACTGTACGCCTTTGCCAAGGTTCGGGCGTTGCTCATTGGTCAAATCCGTATTTTGCACCTGGCCATTCATGTCCAGATCTTCCTGCATATAACCGGCACTTCCCAGTTTGAGGACCAGAGCCGTTCCGTCTGAATTCTGTACCTGGCCGTTCATATCTGCATCGCCGCTGTAAAGGGCATAGTAGCCATCCCCCAAATCTTTGATACCGAGGTTTCCTCCTTTTGTGTTACTTATATTGGTACTAAAATCATAGGTCGAGGCAATTGGCGTCAGTGAGCGGATGTCTGTTGAAATAACCCCGAGGTGATTGCGGTGTTTGACCGCTACATAAAATGAATCTGCGCTAAGATTAGGAATCTTGATCGCCGAGACCCCGTCGATATCCACGACGTCCCCGTCTTTTTGCAGTAGTGCCGCTACGCTTTGCAGGACAGAGTCCTGATTTGATCGGAGACGTAGCTCAACGAGCATCCAATCTACTATTGCATCATTTCCTGTGGCACTCAATACGGACTGTGTAGTAGAATCACAGGAACAATTCACCAGATTAAACCCTAATGCGGTGAAGGGTTCAGTAGTAGGAATCACACCAAAAGTACGCAGATCATCCTTCATCAGGCCACCGGTATCATAAGCGCCGGAGAGCAATACCTTTGGACTCAAACGCAGTTGTCCGGTACTCAAGGCCCATAGCGTATCTTGCTCTGAAGCACCATTGACCGTTACTATATTTGTCATGGTATCTAATGCATTTGCGGTACGCTGTTTCCAGTTTGTATCATATTTCCAGCTATCCAGATAGGCTTCATTAATGCCGTTTAGTTCGGCATTGAAATATTGTAAGGTATAGTCGACAGTAAGTCCAGTATTAAAGTACTTTATCTTATAATATCGCTGATTGCTCTGGCTCCCATTGATGGTTTGAACTCCATGAATTCTTTCGATGGTAAAAGTGCCGAGATTATCAGTGGAACTTAGACTCAGACCAATATTACCAGGATTGACATTGGTAGGACCATTGAGGTTAGTGGTTGTAACTATACGACCGCTATCTCCCATAATTCGATTAGTTTCAGATTCGCTCAGTATAGTCGCTCCGCTAAAAAGAAAAATATCTTTTCCATTCAAATCCAAATTACCACTTAGCATTTGTAGCGTATTAGCTGGAAAGAAAGTTAGGTCGGCTTCTAATTGTACACCATTACTTGTTTTATCAATGACTAAATCATTAAAACTTAATGAGCTACTCCCTCCAATTTTAGTGGAAGCCGTAGGAACAGTACCTATCATATAAACGGTCCCCATGCCTGAATTAAAAGCTCCATTATTGATAAAGCTACCATCGTTCACGACAAGTGCAGCATTGCCATTTAAGACTAGATGTGTTCCACTCTGAATCGTAAGACCTTGTCCATTTATATTGACACCAATCAGGAAGTTCAGAATCGAAAAGATTAATATTTTATCCCAATGCATAATTTTACTTTTTAGATAGATTAAAAAGTTTTTTTATTTTACCGTCACTTCTATTTGGTCAGATGATAATGATGGAGTTTTCCCTAACATTGCTTTGAGTTCAGCAACAGAGGATTTTAATTCGGAGACTTCCTTAAGTTGTGCTTTGAGTGCTGAGTTTTCTTCTTGTAATTGTTCAATCTTATCATTTAAAGCTCGAATGGCTTCGACGGTCATGGCATCGTAAGTCCCATAGCTAGTTTGCAAGTAGCCAAAATCATCTTCCTTGATCAAAGAGGGAAATACTTCTTGAATATTCTGCGCAGTAAAACCATATTGAATGCCTTCAGGACGATGTGCAGACATATCAGTTATCGTATCATTCCACTCGTAGGTGACTCCTTTGAGGGCAAGCAATTTATGGAGCATATTTTCTGAGGAAAGTGGTTGAATATTTTTCTTAAGGCGTTTATCGGAGCTTGATATCCAATCTCCAGCAGTTGGTTTAAAACCATTGCCAGTAATGACTAAATTGCCATTTTGGTTAAGTGACATGACTTGTACGTTATCAGAACGCCATCGGTATTCGTCATTGGAATTGGCATCATTGTCAATATCGAATTCCATACCCCAGCCTCCTGCATTGAGAAATACCCCACCTCCAGCCGTTAATATATTGGTAGTATTTAGAATCCCCGAAACGGTAGCGTTTCCCGTAACAGTCGTATTTCCACCTACCGTCAAATTACTGGAAACATTTACTACTCCTGCATTATTAATAGAAATTCCTTCATTACCCCCATCATTACTCAGCCATCTATTATTAAGTCTTAAATTTTGCGTAGCGGTATGGTTACCCAAATCATCAGCATCTAGATAAGAACTTAAATCTACAGGCGTAGCATCATTGGTCAAACTTAGAGAATTGCCCGACAAACTCAAATCCTGAGCATCCGTATTGTCTAAATAAGGTTTGAGGTCGAGCGGGGCACCTCCATCAGTTAAAGTAATAGTATCAGAGATTAAGCTAATTTGCTGATTATCGGTATTCACAGTTTGATTCGTCCAGGCAAGTCCTCCTGTTCCATCGGTAACTAATACTTGTCCATTGCCTCCGTCAACAGTTGGAAAACTATACGCATCGTTGATATTAAATGTACCATGCACTTTGAGGATGTCATTGGCAAAATCTCCCCAGATCAAAGGAGTACTTGTACTGGAGTTGTCTATATATAATTTATTGTCATCCACTTCATTCTTCCCTGCCTGATAACCTAAATATACTCCTCCTGTCCCAGAATAATATCCAGCTTCGTAGCCGATAGCTGTGACATTGCTTAAAGCGGAAAAACCGGAGCTAAACCCCACAAGGGTCGAATTGCTCATATTGATTTGCCGACCGGTATACATCCCTATCATGACATTGCGGTTTCCTACATTTGTAATGAATCCTGCCTGATAGCCCATCATCGTATTAAATGCTCCACTTGTCAGGTGAGAACCTGCTTCTGACCCAATAGCAGTATTCAGTCCACCATTACCATTGCTGTGTCCTAAAGCCAAATACCCAATAGCTACATTATCCGCACTTGTTGTATGATATCTAAGTGCATTGGTTCCGATACCGATATTACGCTGCCCAGATGTAAATGCAATACCTGCATTTTGACCAATAAGTAAATTATTACTTGTTGGTGCGAGGGTATTGTTCTGCATATTCCACCTTTCCGTTCCATTGATATCAAAGCGAATGATATCGTCATTGGTAGTTTTCTCTACTTGTATTTTGGTATTATTATCCGCATCGGCAAGTGCAGTTGCCAAGGCTATCGACTCCCAAGTCAAATTCCCTGAACCATCGGTTCTCAATATTTGACTAGCTGTTCCATCGGATGTTGGAAAGGTATAGTTCTCAAAAGAAACGCCTGAACTAGAAACTGAAAGCCCTTTTCTTATGACTTTGGCATTTACGGTAAAGCTAAAATCGTAACCTGGTCCAACATTACTTCTTCCTCCGAAGTAGGAGCCTGAGGAGCTTTGGTTTAAGACGGCCGTATTATTTTGAAGCTTTGAAAAATGGACAGTATAAACAGCATCTTTTTTTAATAAAATCTCATTAAAGGTAAAGTTAGACGTACTGGATGTTCCTGTTGCCAGAACATTTCCTACAGAACCATTACCCTCTACCAATTCATAGTTCCATCCAGAACCATTGGACCCTGAAAACAGGTATATTGCAAAATCAGTAATATGCATATAATCGGGAGCGGTAAATGATTGCCATCCACTATTCCCCGGATTTAAGGAACCGGCTGCCAGTACATCGATTACCTTAGAAGATGCTATATCTTTCCCTACACCTACTTCAAAATCGTTTTTGGGGGCAATCTTGATACCTACATTACCTGTAGGTCCTACCCATATACCTTGAAGGCTATCCGCACCATTACTGCTATTAGTCAGCCAATGGCCATTTAATTGGACATCTTGCGTAGCAATATGATCCCCTAAATTATCGGCACTAGCGCTTCTACTTACAGGATTCCAGGAAGCACCATCGTAGAAATAAAAGCTATTATAGGTACTATCAAAGACCATCAAGCCATGAGCAGGGTTAGCAATAGCCATTCTTGAAGTCGAATCCATCCGAGGGATAAGTAGCCCTTTATCTGTAGCCGCGATATCGAGCATCGCAGAGCTATCAGGCATATTTCCTGTAGTGTTGATTCCTATATTTTGTGCGATAATATTGGTAGTACCTACAAGGCAAATAATTAAAGTAATAGTGAAAATTATATTCTTATTCATGAGCGTATCAGTTTATTTTTCAATCAATTATGTACATTGATACTCAAAGATTGTCCCCTTGGAGTGACGAAAACTGACAAACGATGTTGAAAACTGACAAAACAGACAAACATATTACAAATGCCTGGTTATCAAATATTTATATTTTTTAATTTTATAGCAGAGAGAGGATAATTACAGAGTTTCCTGTTTTTTTAAATAATACTGAGGATGTTTACCAAATTCGGCTTCAAATAATTTGCTAAAATGAGAGGAGCCATCGAAGCCAACGGCCAAAGCAACTTCCTTCTGGGTTTCTACCTGTTGGGTTTCCAAAAGCTTTTTGGCTTGATGTAATCGGATGGAACGAATATATCGGTTGGGGGTTAAGCCCGTGATTTGCTTTATTCTTCGATGCATGGACCGATGACCGATGAGCAAAGCTTTGGCCAAATCTTCCATTTTAAAATTCTTGTTGTGCAATTCACTCATGGCTATGGTTTCTACTTGTTGGAGCCACTCGATATCTACTTTGGTGGGTTGATAAACAGGTGCATCCTCTGATGGAATTGTATCTTGTTTTTTATCTTGACCAACCACTGCTTCCTCGTCCGGGATAAACTTTCTATTGCTGGCATTAGCTAGTAAATTTTTAATTCGCAATTGCAATTCTTCGATTTCAAAAGGTTTGGTCATGTAGGCATCTACGCCAATACGAAGTCCTTTCAGTTTATCTTCCATATCCGCTCGTGCTGTTAGCAATATAAATGGAATCCCACAGTATTCATCTTGTGATCTTACCTTTTCCAATAGTGTAAAACCGTCCATCTTAGGCATCATTACATCAGAAAGGATTAAATCAGGAATGAAGGTTGAGGAGTGAGGAGTGAGGGGGTTTTCTAATAATTTTAGTGCTTCTGCTCCATTTGAGGCGGTGAGGACATTGTAGAAAGGAGAAAGTATATTTTGTAAATGTTGTTGCAATTCGAAATGGTCTTCGACGATGAGAACGCTTGATTTTTCTTTGGAAAAAGAGGCTTTCGTATCCTTAGCAACAAGGGTAGTTTGTTTGTTTTCTGCTGCTGTTTTTGGTATAATACTTTTGCTTTCTACGACTTCCAGTGGTAGCTGAAAACTAAATACACTTCCTATTCCCAGTGTAGCATCGACACGGATTTTCCCACCCATCAACTCAACGAATTCCTTACAAATAGCTAAGCCTATTCCGGAGCCTCCTTCCAGAGCTGAATTACTTTGATGAGCTTGGAAATATCTTTCAAATACATAAGGCAAGTCTTCAGCAGGAATACCCCGGCCAGTATCTTGAATGGTAACCTGCAATTCACAAGCATTCATCCATTCCGCATTCACCTTTATACTTCCTCCTTCAGTCGTAAACTTCAATGCATTGGATAATAAATTATTGATCACCATCTCCATTTTCACATCATCGATTCGAACGGTGATATCTTCAGGTAAAGTGGATGAAAATTGTAAATCAATACCCTTTGTATGAGCACTTGACCGGAAAACATGGACTGCTCTATTTAAAAAATGATTCAGAGGGAGAGATTTTTTTTCCAGCTTTAATTTTCCGGCTTCTAGTTTGGATAGATTTAATATTTCATTAATCAGACGATTTAAATCTTCCTTGTTGGAATAAGCGGATTGAATATACTGCCTGATTTCTACTTCGTTAAACTGATCTAAATTTTTGAGTAAATGTTCTAACGGCAAGCCAATCAAAGTCAAGGGAGTACGCAGCTCATGTGAAATATTTGCAAAAAAACGAGATTTCATTTTGTCCAACTCCCTTAATTGAGCAGCTTCCTGTCGTACTAATAATTGCCGGGTTCTTCTTTTAAAAAACAACCAAACTCCTAATGCCAGTAGTATTGCTAATACACTTACAAACCACCACTGTAAGTAAAAAGGGCGTGATATTTTGATGTCAATTTTTAAGTCATTTGATGCGTTTTGCAGGTTTCCATTTTGAGCTTTTATTTCCAATTTATGATTTCCATAAGGTAAACTATTAAAATTCAATTCATTATTGCTTGTACTTTGCCAATCATATAAACCCTTTATTCGATAATGATAAGTACTATTTTTTCCTTCTTCAAAATCCAACACTGCTAACTTGATTTTAAAAAAACGATCATTAGGCTGGAGGGTAATTGAATGGGTTTGCAACAATGAAGCTGTCAGGTTTTCGAAAACCTTTTTTTCTCCTGAAAATTGCTGATAATCAGCAATAGCTAAAATAGGAGTCTGTTTTTTGAGTCTGTTTTTTGAAAAATGCTCCGGATCAAAGACCGTTAATCCATTGATTCCTCCAAAATACAACTTGCCATCCTTCCCTTGATAATGCGCCATTCGATTAAATTCATCGTGCGCCAAACCATCCCTTTGGAAGTATTTACTTATCTGACCATTTTGCTTGTCCAATTGTATCAAACCATCATCACTACTAATCCACAGGTAATCGAAATTATCAGCGTAAACCGCATGTAAGGCATTAGAAGATAAGCCATTCTCAGTGGTAAATTGTTGCTCCACTTTATATGATCCATTAACTTCTTTTATTTGAAAGAGCCCAGCATCTCCGGTTGCAATCCAAATCACACCATCTTCCTCTTGATGAAGATGATGAATATCTTTTGCAGGTAAATAAAATTTGTCCTTTTTTTGATCTTTAAAACCAGCTATTATATTTCCATTCCAATCAATAATATAAAGCCCTTGACTGGTGCATACCCAAACGGAACGCTCATCCCGCTTTTGAAAATGATAAATTTTTAAATTTCTTTTATGATCCCCGGGGAAAGATGTTTTCCGTTTAGTTATACCTGTAAGTGGATCCAGGGCTATTAATTCACTATGATCTCCACCCATCCAAATTTCTCCATTATCTGCTTCAAATAAGGCCCACATTAAACTTTGGGATTTAATAGGAAAGGAAGCTGTTATTTGGTTATTACCAGGAGCATATCGAACGAGTTGGTTTGGGACCGTTTTAAAATCCCGATGCCAAATATATCCTTCTTTATCTTCTATAAATGGAGTGAAATACCGTTTTGTATAGAGGATTGAAATCTGGTTTTCTATATCTACTTGTCCAATACCATTGACCGTCGAAAACCAGATCGTTCCTGTCTTATCCTCAATAACTCCCCGCATTGAATTATCAATAGGCTTTTCAAAAAACTGATAGGTCTCGAAATGGTTTGGTGCTAAATGGATCGCCATTAAACCATCTTTTCTGTTACTTAACCAAGTCACATTTCCCTGAAATAGTATAGGCGTTTCTCCTGCTGCTTCGAAAAAGTTCATTTTTTGATAGACAATACGCCCATTGGCTTGAACAACAAATAAGTTGGTGACATTCCTCAACCAAAAAAGTTGTTCCTTTGGATTGTAGTTGGTTTGATAAATACTGGAGACTAAAGGCTGCTCGGGCAGCCTTGGATAAGATTCCAGAGACAAATATTGAAGGGCATCTAAATTTGCTCCGCCTGTAGTTATCAACTCATGAATCTGCTGCTCATCATAAATGGTCCATTGTCTAATTGGATTATCCTCTTGTTCAATTTCACCCTCCGAACTCACTTCAAAATGTCGCACAGTCGAATCGTTCTTTAAACCCACGACCATAATATTCCCGTTGAGTTTTAAGCTAACGTTTTGTATACTTTTAATTGTTTTGGGAAATGGAATTGCAACAAAGCCAGATGCTGTATGATATAGATATACTTTCTGTTTTTTATTGCATTCGATGAAAATCGCTTTATTATCAAGTTGGGTTATAAAGGATATTTCATCAACCTTAAAAGGCAGATCATCTTGAAAATATGCCTCAAAAGGTTGTACCTTTTCGTTATAAATATTCAGGAGGTTAATCTCCACCGAGGTATAGATATGCTCGTATTTTTCATGGGTTTTGATTAGCCAAAGATTGCCTGTTTCATCTTCCAGAATTTTATTGACATTATTAAATTCCAGCCCGCTTTTATTTTCTTTTGTATAGATTTTAAATCCTCGACCATCAAAACGGTTCAGACCATACTGTGTTCCAATCCACATAAACCCCCGTTTATCTTTATGTATTGCGTGGATTTCATTACTAGAAAGACCATCTTTGGTCGTATAGGTGGTTACTTTGGGGATATAATTCTGAGCATTCGCCAGAAATGCCATTGCCGGGAGTGACAATAATAATATCCATTTTTTCATTGCATGTGCCTTTATCTACCCATACGAGTAGAGAGGGAGTCAGGTTGCCATATCCATTTTTTTATCATAGAAGAATTCTATAATAAAAGAATGGCTCCACACCCTGGGAGACGTCCGACTTTACAATAAAAAAATAGACATTTGATTTTGGTGATCTCTTTGGATAGAGAAGGTGATCATGTCTCACCCCGACTAGAGCATATTAAGTGTAATATTTCATTTTAGAGAA
>JAHDCK010000175.1 GCA_020629915.1 Saprospiraceae bacterium | reverse complement strand
CAGATTGTCCAGTAGATACAGAGCAAGTGTATGATTCTTTGTTGATTTTAAAAGACTACACTTCAATAGATACATTAACAACAAGTGAACTTAAAGAACTCGGACTTAAAAAAAGCAAATTAAAATATTTGAATTTATCATATTGTGATTAGCTTTTGGTTAATCTATTTTGCTCTCGATGTCCAAAGTCTTCAAGAAAAAAGCCAAGTATGAAAAACAACTTATTGGGAAAGTTTGGAACTTCCCCGAAACATACGCTCGTTAGAACCTTGATTTTCTTGATGTCCTTTTTATAAAGCCCAGGTAAGTATTAGTGTTTTTAAAATTAAAATAAAGTCACTCCTTATTTTTTTATATATTTATTGTCAAGGTGCCTGAGTTTGGAGTTTTTGTTTCGGAGTTGTGCAAGAGCATACTTCGGACATCCAGTTATTTGATGGGAAAAAAATCGATTCGTAATAATCATGAATATCTTATTAATCCTGCGAATCATGGTTCAGACAAAACATAGGATAAATGCACCACAAGCAGGTAGTTGTAACTATTAATGAATTATAGTAGTTTTTAGATGTAATTCCAGTAGGAAGAAATAAGGATTTTAAAAAAATAAAACAAATATGGCAAAAGGGTTAGGCATATATAGAAATTCAATTATGTTTCTAATTTTATTATTTTTGTCTAGCTGCAATGAAAAGGAGGTTAAAGTAAAATATGAAAATTTCCATTTTGATAGTTTTAAAATATATGAAGTACCTGTAAGAAAAAAGATTCACTATAGGCTTCCAGAAAATTTTAAGAAAGTTTATAATGATAGTTTACTTCAAACTTTACCATTTGGGGGGATGAAAACTCGCCCTGCTGTTCATTTTGAATTATATAAAAATAAATTTAACAATTCCGGAATTATTGTCGAATATTTTTTTGAGGAGGGAGAGTCAGAAAGCATTAAAAAATTTTTAAAACGGAATAATATTCCCTCTGAGGAGAGAAAGTTGATTGCAGAAAGTGAAAAAGATCAATATTTTATAATTTTAAAGCATGGGGCAAAAGTGAAAGATGTTGTTTTTAAGGATGTGTTTTATGTGAATAAGTGGTATCCGAATCAATTGGTTCTAATCAAAGTCTGTTTGGTTGATGGTAAGGAGGTCTCCAAAGAAGACGTGATAAAAATAGCAAAAAGTATAGAGATAATAAATATGGGATTCTAAGATAATTGTTGTTTGAAGGAAAAAAACAATTCGTAAAAAAAATCAAGAAAATCAACCTTCACCCACTCACACCAACCGCAACAACCAATCCTTCTCCGCCTTTGGCATATTTGCCTCCCGGATATTTTGCAGGGTCGTTTTCGGGATCGGCCGCTCCGCAGATTGCTTGATAACAATACTTTTTAAATATTTTAAAAACTGAATGTATCCATTCTTCTGGACATCCGGCAAAGGAAGATTCTTGCGCTTGTTTAATAAATATAAGAATTTATCAATTGTATTCGTTGCCCGATCAAAATCACGCCGCACTTTTATAGACAATCTCGTCAGCTGCCGGTGCTTGTCCTCCCCCTGAGATTGGCGCGCCTTCGAGTAGAGCGATTTTATAAATAAAATATTATAATTTAACAAATAAAAAATATCCGGAAAATCCTTTTCATCGTTGTGAATGTCACCCAGATAATCCTCTACCGCATCGTATTCTTTTTGTCCCAGAGCAATACTCGCCATGTAGTATTTGAGGAGATATTCGCGGAGGTCGGGTTGCACTTCATTGATGTATTGAGTCAGCCACTCTTTCTTTTTTAATCTCGTACCAATAGAAATCATATTTTTAAAATGATTGTGATGTAAAAACCCCTCGGCAAAGAGAAATTCCTTTTTTAATCCAAAATCATATAACTCATATATTTTTTTATAATTGTGACGAATCTGCTCCGGCGTGTTGGAGGTTTTAATTGTCGTAGCCACATAAGTAATGAGCGCCGTCAAAATAATATACATTTCTTTAGAATGTATTCTGGAGTAAATCGCTTCCTCCATTACCATCTGGAAAGTATTTTCAAAAATATTTTCCTCACCCATGTCATAAAGCGTCATCGCCAGATTTTTATACACCCGAAAAAGCGGGTTGTCAAAATGAATTTGCGGAAGCTGTGCCAGCAACATAAACTGAAAAGTAGCCGCCTCCTTAGCAGGACTATCCTGCTGCCCGATGACATTCTGCCGGTTCCGGATGTGAACGATATTTTTCAATTGCTCAACAATAGTATACAGGTCGAGGGAGTTGGTATAAGCCGCCAGATTTTTATCCGTTTCCTCTCTTGGATAATATGTCGTCAAAAAACGGTATTTTAGAGATTCCAATTGAAATTTGTGATACAACACGCTGCTACTATCCTCCGGGTTGAGCTGATGCGTCACCTTATAGTGATGCTTTTTAAACGGGCCAACGGATTGCTTGTTGAGCAATTCGCGCAGGCAAAGCCGATCCTGCAACAGCGAATCGGATTGCAACCCCAAAAAAGCATAAAAGCGATTAACCAAATTACTCAGGTTGCCTAGTTGAGTGGTAAGTTGTCGGTTATTGGCTACTACATTCCCCCTTTTTTGATAAACTTTGTCTAATAATTGCGCCCGATTTATCTCATCCAGATTTTCCGGGTGATATTTGCAGATATAATCAAAGATGATTTCCAGCTTTCTATTGGAGTTAAAAAGTGGAGATTGAATGAAATGCCGAAGCATTTTCATTTCCTTTAGCGTTAAAACTTGTAATTTTTTAATTAAAATGGTATTAATGCCGGATTTCATTTTTGAGGTAAAATTTAGTGTTAACTAATTGATAATTAATGATTTAAAACTTTTGTTGATAAAAGATTTATAAGGTAAAATTAAAAATTTTCCTTTGTCGAAGGGCATTATTTACCGGAAATTTGAGTCAACGAAAGAAAAACCGAAACACAATGCAGTACATCTATAGATTTTTTGTTTTTGGGTTTCTCTTTTTTACAGGGGGAAATTTACTGGCAACCAATGTGGTTGGAGGTTCTTTGAAATTGTACTCAGACAGTTTAATCGTCGATTGTGAAAGTTCCGTTGAATTTGATATCAAGGTGGATAGTTTTGAATCCATCGTGACCATGCAATTTAGCGTAGAATGGGACACGGCCTACTTATCCTTTGATTCTATATCTACCATCACACCCGGTTTACCGGGATTGGTACCCACTTCATTCGGATACTTTGAAGTGGCTTCAGGAAGGTTGCGCGTTATTTGGACCGATCCCAATTTTACAGGTTTCACACTCCCGGACGGTACTGCTTTATTTAAGGTACACTTTACACCGGTAGCTGCAATGGACGGCAGTGCTTCAAGCATTGGCTTCAATGGAATTACAGGAAATATGGGAACTTTCTCTTTTTCCGATCCGGCTGGAGTTGTTTCAGTCGATCTTTTTCCCGGCGAAGCCAGATTTGAAGATATTAGCGATCCTACTATAGCCTTTTGTCCTGATAATATGCTCGTCAATGTAGATCCCGGTAATTGTAATGCTGTTGTCAATTACAGCCTACCCATTTTTAACGATAATTGCGATGGGCCGGGATTGGCAGGAACCTTAGCGGCTGGTTTACCTTCGGGTTCTGTTTTTCCGGTTGGAATAACGACAATAGTCTATGAATATAACGATGATTGGAATAACTCCACGTCTTGTATTTTTACAGTAGAAGTCAGCACCGGTGATCCGGTTGTTGCAGGTTGTGATTATATCTGCTCAGGAAGCGACTCCCTGACCTATACTTATACCCTGACCGGATTTACCGTTACATCGGATTCTATTATTTGGGATATTCCCTACGGAGAAGTTTTATTTGGACAGGGAACCAATAATATCATTGCTCGTTATAACGAAACAAGTCCTTCCGGTTCAAGCGATCTCGTTGTATATTTTTATAATGTTTGTAATATCGATACCTTATATTATAATATTCAAATGGATGCCAATTGTGTTTGGCCCGGAGATATTGATAATGACGGTACAGTAGATTGGGCAACAGATTGGCTGGCCCTTTTTGAAGCAAATAATACGCAAACCGTGCCCGGATTACCCCGGCAACTGCCTTGCAATGTGGCCATTCCCACACCCTACGAATGGATGCCCTTTTTGGCTCCTGACTGGGGAGAGGAATTTTTAATGGGTAATCCGATAGATTTAAAATATGCAGATACCAATGGAGATGGAGAATTGGAAATTAATGCTTCTGGTTTGGATTATAATCCTGCCGATCCGCCCATAACCGACGCAGACGTTTTATATCATCATTCTACTAAAGAACACGATGGGAATAATTTTTCCTTTGCTCCTAATCCGGCATCCTATGACCTTAGAGTGGATACATTTTATAATGTACTAACAGCGGAGGGGCATGAGCTTCGCCTCAATATTACCCTGGGTGATTCCGATGTGCCTGTAGAAGATGTAAAAGGGGTAGCTTGTAAGTTGCGGTATCAAACCGGGCGTTATAACAATCCCAATGTCGTACTGGAAGAATCTCACCTCAGGCAAGGGGGAGGCATTCTGGACTCGGTAGAATACCGGGTTTTTCATCTGGATGACAATACAGGCGATACGCTGGACGTGACCACGCACATGGGCGTCGGCCGCCTTAATGGTAGTGTGGATTTTGCAGGAGAGGTTGTTTTTAAAGCGATATGTATTGGAGATTTACCTATTGATGGATTGAAAAAAGGAGAAGAAGATATATTTTTATCAAATGATGATATAGATACACTTCACTTTTATATTGAAAATCCATCTTTGTTGCTGGAAGACGGAACCTCGATTCCATTAAACGGATTTGAAATTCCTATCCCATTGAGATGGGTAGAAGAACCACCGGTGAGCTTATTCAGTTACACCACAGATAATGATAACCGGCAGGTTCAGTTTACCGAAGAATGCGACAACTTTGTTAATTCTTACTTCTGGGAATTTGGAGATGGCGAATTTTCTTATGAAGAAAATCCACTACATGCCTATACAGCAGATGGCACGTATGAGGTTTGCCTCAAAGCGTCCAATTCAGCCGGGGAAGATATGTTTTGCGATTCTGTAACCGTGGAAATGCCAACTGTTGATGCAGTTAATGAAGTTGGAAATTTGGATGCAATTGTAAATATCATTCCAAATCCAACGAATGGCATCGCTCAAATGACAATTGAGGTGGAAAATAATATGTGGGTACAATTAGAATTATTCAATCACTTGGGACAAAAAGTAAAAACTCAGGAATATACTCTGGTAATGGGACAAAACCACATTCCTCTGGATCTGACCGATCTGGAAAACGGAATATACCATTATCGTGCTTCAAACTCAGCGGGCCAAATCACCCGAAAATTGATTTTATTGAAATAAATTAACGATTGAAAAATCAAAACTAAAATTAAAACGTACTAAGTCTTCTCACATTTTAACTAGTTTGGTTTATCGGAGTTAGCCGGTGGTTTGGCTAACTCTTTTTTTGTTTATAATTTTGGAATTATTTTTTTGTCATAAGTACACTGTAAAATAAGTTTTTTAAAATTTTTGATTAGCTGAATGTAGTTTTAAATAGTGCCTGTTCATTTTACGACGAGCATGAGTAATATCAAATTTCCAGTTAACCTTAATTTTCTTTTTTTCACGTTCTTTGACACAAGCGAGAATTTGCGTTTCCAATTCATCTTTAGTTGGAATACGTTTTTTCAAACAGGTACGAGCTATTGCTGAAAATTCTATTTCTACAGCATTTAGCCAAGAACCTTTTAAAGGAGTATAATGAAAATCAAATTTTTGAGTTAAATCATATGCCTTTTGAGCATCCATATTCTCATAAAATGAACTAGCATTATGAGTATTGAGATTATCTTGGATCAATCGAATTTTTTCCGCTTTTGGAAAATGTGGAACTAGTAATTGCATAAAATCTGCATACTCAATTTTTCGACGTTGGTCATAAACCATTGCGATTCGTTTTCCAGTTAATGGTTCTATTGCCATAAGTAAACAACAAGAACCATTTTTAGCATACTCATAATGCTGCTTACGAACTTGTTCTGGTTTGACTTCAAAACCTTTGACCACATCACCAATTAGAAAACAGGGTCTTTCATCAAAGCAGACTACAGGAAAACGTTCATCATACTCTAATCGATAGAGTCGTAAAATGTTTTCCATGGCTGCTATAAAAAGAGCATTGATAGTTCCAATACACCAAGTCTTAACCAGGTGAGGTTTTATTTTCTTTTTTTAAAATTTCACCAACCTGACTATGAGATATACTATCACAGTAACCGAGTTCTACTGCTTTATCAGCTAGTAATCTTAAACTCCATTGACTACTTCCTTCTGGAGATGATTCACAGGCTAATACTGTAATTTGATCCCTTTGTTTTGCTGTAATTTTTATCGGACGACCTGGTCTTGGATTATCATACAAACAAGCTAGTCCTTCCGCCCCATATCGTTTTGATAATTTACTTAAACTAATGTTTGACAGATTTGAAATTGCTGCCGCCGCTACATAGGTTTGACCTTTATCTAATTCGAGCAATGCGGTAGCTCGTTTGAATGTTCTTGCTAATGATGTCCCTTTACTACGAATAGCTTTTAACTCTTCGCGATGGTCGTCTGTCAAATTTACGTGTGATTTTTTCATCTTGAGTAATCTTTTTTACCAAGATAATAATTTATAACCTATTTATTTTACAATGTAATAAGTAGGTGGACATAAATAAGTTATTTTTTTGGCGGATAGATTTTTAGTTCAGACAAGGCGAAAAACACAGGCGATGCCTAAGCATCGGCGAGTATTTTCAACGAAGTATGAACTAAAAAGATGTCGCCATAAAACATATAGTTAATTGTGTCCACCTACTTATATGATTTAATATGAAAAAAGATACTCAAAATTAAAGAAAGCGCAGTAATGATTACCAAACTCCACATAGCAAAAAGAGCCGTTCTCCTGGAACCCAGCATTTGCTCAAATTCCGTAGGCCGGAATTCATTTAAAATATAAAAAATGAGAGCTGCAAAGAAGAAAGCTGTCCCCAGAAAAAAATAACCCTGGCGCTGAAGTTGATTTTTTCTTTTGTGTACTCTCTTCTTTTCTTCATTATTAAAATGCTCGTCTAGTATTTCTTTCTGTTTCAAATAATTTTGGTTTAGTATCTTTGCCAAATGTCAAGAATAATGGCCATTGATTACGGAAAAAAAAGGACGGGCATTGCCGTCAGTGATCCCCTGCAAATCATTGCAACGGGACTCGATACCATTGCTACTCCAAAGTTAATGGAATTTCTGGACGAATATTTGAACAAAGAGGAGGTTTCTCACATTGTATTCGGAGATTCTGCCAATTACGACGGAACACCTTCTCATGTAAGTGATCTCGTTCGGAGTTGTATAAAAAAACTAGAAAAAAAATATACGGATATTGAGTATGTTTTATTTGATGAACATCTGACTTCTATTCGTGCTAAGCAGGCCATCCTGCAAAGCGGTGCCAAAAAGAAAAAGCGCAGGGATAAATCGCTCGTGGATAAGGTGAGTGCCATTATTATTTTGCAGGACTATTTGGAACAGACTAAATATAATAAATTATAATTTTTATATAAAAAATAATGATTCTACCAGTATATGCCTACGGGCAACCCGTGTTATTAAAAAAAGCGCAACCCGTTTCAGAGGACTATCCACAACTAGCAGAGTTTATAGAGAATATGTGGGAAACGATGTACAACGCAAGTGGGGTAGGGTTGGCTGCTCCACAGGTGGGGAAGTCCCTTCGGATTTTTATTGTGGACACCAAGCAGGTGCAAAAAGAAGGTGAAGAAGAAAAAGGTATTAAAAAAGTATTTATAAATCCTGAAATTATAGAAGAAAACGGAAAGCTCTGGGCCTACGAAGAGGGTTGCCTGAGTATTCCGGATATTCGTGGGGATGTGATGCGCAAGGAATTTGTTTTTATCAAATATTTAGATGAAAATTTTGAAGAGCATACAGAAATGTTTGGGGAGATGGAAGCTCGTGTGATCCAGCATGAATACGATCATCTGGAAGGCATCTTGTTTACCGAATTACTCAAGCCACTCAAGAAGCGAATGGTCAATCGTAGGTTGCAAAAGATAAAAAAAGGGGACATTAAATCAGAGTACAGGATGCGGTTTGTTGCTCCGTAGGTTCTCTTACAAATACCTTTCCCGTATAATCTGGCAATGATGCGTTTCATGCCCGACAATGACAAATCCCAGCGCACGAACAGACATTGGAGCATTGGAAGCCATTCCGATATTGGTCAGATTTTCTTCCTTAAAACTTTTAAATAAAGCTATCGTCGAAAGTGTGGTGGCCTCGTAGTCTTCCAGGATTTCTGCGAGGGTTCTTTCATTGGCATAGGAATTTGGCGTATATATATTTTGGTCAAACCCAGGCAATGGCGTTTCGTCATTTCTGGCAAAGCGCAGGGCGCGATAAGCAAAAACCCGCTCGGCATCAATGAGGTGTTGGAGGATTTCCTTGATCGTCCACTTGCCTTCGGCATAGCGATATTCGTGTTTGTCTTCCGGGATAGAACGAAAAAAATCCAGCACCTTTTCCCGGCTCGTCGATAGGGCTTCCATCAAGTCCTTGTCTCCTGATTTTAATATATAATTTTTATAAAAAGAAGCGTATTCGTTTTCGTTAAGCTCTGATGATTTCATGATTATTGTTATATTTTAATAATATTTTTATGCAGAAGCAATTTAAACAAATTAAAAGAATTTCGATATTGCTAGTGGCTCAAGTTATAAGAAATTGAACCACTAGGCATTCTAGTAAAGGTTTTCGTCAGCGAGACGCCTGACAGGGCGAATATGCCTTGTCAGGCGTCTCGCCTGACAAGAAACGCCGAGCTAGGATCAAAATAAATCCTCGAAATTTTCGTCGATTAAAATTGATTACTTGCTTAAAACCAACCTAACAAACATACAAAAATCTAAATAGAAATGTTCAGAGATCATTTTTAAAAAACCGAACGAAAAAATCCACAGAAAAAATCCCCAAATAATTGGCCGTCAAATCCATTAAGTCAAACGTCCGGCGAGGTAAAAAAATCTGGCTAAATTCTTCTAGTGTCGTAATGGAAAAAGCCAGAACAGTCCCCAGAAAAAACGAATATTTTAATATTTTAATTTTCTTGAAACTCGTCAATAGAATCCCACAAAAACTAGCTCCTCCAATCAACAGAAAATGTCCAGCTTTATCTCCAAAGGGAATCTCTTTAATGAAGCTAATAAATATATTATCCCAGCCCATATTAGCGCAAAGCACAATATATCCAACAAAGAGAATAAACAAAAAAGAAGTAATTTTCATATTAGATTATTGCACCATTGCACCATTGCACCATTGCACCATTGCACCATTGCACCATTGCA
>JAHDCK010000174.1 GCA_020629915.1 Saprospiraceae bacterium | reverse complement strand
GATGCCCTGCATCGCCTGCGTTTTTTGCCTTGCCAATCTAAAAAATAACTTCGTCTATTTTGTATACTTTATTTTTCCCTCATCCCTTAAGCAGGTAGTCAATATTAATCGACGAAAATTTCGAGGATTTTTTTGTCATCCTGGCTCGGTGTTTCTTGTCAGGCGAGATGCCTGACAAGGCATATTCGCCCCGTAAGGCGTCCGCCTGATGGAAACCCAGACCAGAATGCTTAAAAACTGAACCATTGAACCATTGTACCATAATGCCATTGAATTATTGTACTATTGAATTATTGCGTATTTTTACTTTTTTATAAAACAGAAATAAAACCAATATGCGCATACTACTGGTGGAAGACGAGGAGAATATCCAGGAAATGATCAAGCTCAACCTTGAATTGGAGGATTATGAAGTCGTCACAACAGACAATGGAAAAGATGCCCTGAAATATTTTAAAGAACAACATTTCGACCTGATTATTCTGGATGTTATGCTTCCTGAAATTGATGGTTTCCAAATCTGCGAACAAATCCGATTGGAAAATCTTGAAGTTCCGATTATGTTCCTGACAGCCAAGGATGCCTCCCCGGATCGGGTGACGGGTCTGAAAAAAGGAGCTGATGATTACCTCACCAAACCCTTCAATCTGGAAGAGTTGCTGCTTCGTGTCCAAAATCTGATTAAACGCACCTCAAAAGATCCGGCTAATACCCCGGACACTTTTGCCTTTGGGCCTAACCAGGTCAACTTTATCACCTATGAGGCCAAGGGACGGGACGGGTCTTTTGCCCTTACGAAGAAAGAAGCTATGTTGTTAAAATTGTTGATTGACCGAAAAAACGAGGTGGTTTCCCGCCAGCAGATTTTGCAGGCTGTTTGGGGTTATGATGTTTATCCTTCTACCAGAACTATCGATAATTTTATTTTATCCTTTAGAAAATACTTTGAACCGGACCCGAAAAATCCCAATTATTTTCTCTCTGTGAGAGGTGTGGGATATAAATTTGTACATCCCGGGTAAAATTGTCAACTTCTCCCCTCTTTTTTTGTTCCCTATATGGTAAAAACAAAATCTGATTCATGATTTCTACTAAGAAAGGCGTATTGCTGGTAAATTTGGGTACACCAAATTCACCTTCCAGAAAAGACGTATATGTTTATTTAAAACAATTCTTGCTTGATCCAAGGGTAATTGATATCGGTTGGTTGCCCAGGAATTTGCTGGTGCGGGGTATCATTGCTCCATTCCGTTCCGGGGATTCGGCCAAATTGTATAAAAAGCTATGGACACCGGAAGGTTCTCCAATTAAAGTTTATGGAGAACAATTAAAAATTGGGGTTCAAAAAATTTTGGGAGAAGATTATCAAGTAGAGTTGGCGATGCGATATCAAAATCCCTCTATTGAAAGTGCCTTGGAAAATTTATTTAAAAATGACATCAATGATATATTAATTTTTCCATTATTTCCTCAATACGCCTCTGCCAGTACTGGTTCAGTTCACGAGGAAGTGATGCGAATTGTTAGTAAGCAACAAAATATTCCGGATATAAAATTTATTAATTCTTATTGTGATAATGAGGATATGGCTAAAATTTTTGCGGATAATGCCAGAAAATATGATATAGATAGTTATGATCATATCTTGTTTTCTTACCATGGTTTGCCGAAACGGCAAATCAGAAAAGGCGATCCGTATGATTATTGTTTTAAGGAAAATTGTTGTAACACGCTGACTAAGAAGAATCAGTTTTGCTACTGTGCCCAATGTACTGCAACGACTCAGGCTATTGCAAAAGAATTGAATTTAAAACCGGACCAATACACGCAATGTTATCAGTCCCGCCTGGGATCTGATCCCTGGATTCAACCATACACCAGCGATATTTTAAAGGAACGCTCCGAGAAAGGGGATAAAAAATTACTGGTTTTTTGTCCTGCTTTTGTAGCGGATTGCCTCGAAACGACCATTGAAGTTTCTGAAGAGTATATGGAAGAATTTGAAGAGATGGGTGGCGAGCATGTGCAATTGGTAGAAAGCCTGAATGATAACCCAAAATGGTTTGAACTAGTCGCTAATATGGTTCGATCACATATATAAAAAATGCGCCTTGAATAATCAAGGCGCATTTTTTATTATAAATTAAAATAAAATTTTAGAAAACAATTCCCAGAAAATCAACTTCCCCGGTGGTCCATTTTTTATCTCCAAGCGGCTTCACCAGAATACAATCATTCAACCGGCGGCGAGCTACTCCCAGGGTTTTATGTTCGTTAATCATCATCCATTTGCAGAGATTTGTAACGTGTTCAAATCCATTTTTAATATATAAACTGTGATTATCTGCAAATAAAACAATGAAGTCCACTTCGCTCTTAATCCCTAATTCTTCTAATTTTCGAATCAGATGAGTGGCGATAGCTGCCGAGCGATAATTGGGATGAATGCACAAATCCACTACTCCAAAAATGCGGGTAGGTTCTCCATCCAGCGTAATAATTCGATGTTCCACGCCCATCTGTCCGACGAGATTCGCCCCATCCCAAACCAACCATCTAAAATTGGGAACTTGCTTATAGTAAGATCGCTGTGGGTAAGCATCAAAACTTTGCTGCAACAACGTCTGAATTTTACTATGTGTTTCCTTTTGGATCTCGTACTCCGCAATTTTTTCAAACTGCAATTTGTACTTTGTTTTTTTCTTTTCTTCTATTTGCCTGAACATTTTTTTATCTAATTGCCTTTTATAAATATAGATTCTAATAAGTAAGACGTATAAACTAAGCATTTAGTTGCGTGTATATTATAATTTTTATTTTATAAAAAATTTATTTTAAATGAAAAAATCTGTAGAAAATCACTTTCTTTCTAATGCGATTAAATTATTTAAATATTATAAATCACTAGGCGACAAAACTCTGGAACAAATTCCGGAAGAAAATATTCATAAAACCATAAATAAAGCCAGCAACAGCGTTGCCATAATAGTTAAACACATAAGTGGAAATATGCGCTCCCGCTGGACGGATTTTTTGACCAGCGATGGTGAAAAATCCTGGCGGAACCGAGATGGAGAATTTGAGGATACCATTAAAGATAAAAAAGACTTATTGGAAATTTGGGAAAAGGGATGGGCTTGTTTGTTTGAGGCTATTGAACCCCTGGAAGGTGAAGATGCTACAAAAATAATTTATATACGAAATGAAGGCCATACCGTTTTGGAAGCCATGCAGCGACAACTGGGTCATTACAGTTATCACGTTGGCCAATTGGTTTTTTTGGGGAAATATTTTTGTGGGGACAACTGGAAATCGCTTTCCATTCCTAAAAATAAATCCGGGGAGTTTAATCAGGACAAATTTTCCAAAGAGAAAACCCGGAAGTTCTTTACGGATGAAAAATAATTGAGTAGCATTCAATAGACGTTATTTCAAAAAATTGATTATGGGCAAACCGTAGTTTTAAAAATATCCTGCGTTATTTCTCTCAACCGTAGCCAGGCTATGCTTTTCGAGAAATGCCTTGTCTATTTTCAAAACTACAATTTACCCTCTATAAAAAATTTTTCGCAATAACGTCTAATAAATGTGGAAAACTAATTGTAGAAATATCCTCCTTTCCCTGTTAAAAAAAGTATCTTTCGACTTCTAAATTTACAATAAAAATGAACAAACTAGATACCTCAGAAGTACAACTCGACCGATTGATTACCCACCACGTAGGAAATAAAACGAATGAAGAAGGCGTTTTGCTTTCTTCCAAAGATTCGGAAGTGAGTACTCAAACTCAGGAATATTTATTGCTTCATTTTCTACAACCCTTTCGCCTCGAAGAGCGTTTTCGGTTTTTTGGCTCGCAAACGGAAAGCGGAAACGATCTTTATGATTTAGTAAAAAGAATATTTGAAAGTCGGGAAAATCTCGTTGAGGCCAGTCAAAAAATGGCCAATTTATTATATAAATATTCTACACATCCAAAAATCCGGGAAGGCGAACTCAACGTGGCCTATTTCTCTCAGCTCCTTCTGGAAGATGAGGTGCTGGATGCCGTTGGGATTTTTAAATCGGAGAACAGCGTGCCCTTCCTAAAAATGGATACGGATGATGAGCAGTTTAAAATTGAACACGATTACGGATTTGATATCAAGGGCGTGGACAAAGGCTGTATTGTGTTTAACCGGGATGAAAAAGACGGGTATCATGTATTAGTTTTTGATAATATAAATAAAAATAATGATGCTGTTTACTGGAAAAATGATTTCCTCCGGCTGGAACCTATTCCTAATAATTATCACAAAACATTTGAGATTTTAAATATAGCAAAAAATTATCTCCAGGAGCAGGTCGTTGAGGAGTTTGAATTGCAAAAAACGGATCAAATTGACTTACTCAATCGCTCTGTGGATTACTTTAAAAGCCATGAAACATTTGATAAAAATCAATTTGAAAGTCAGGTGCTTCGCCAACCGGAGATGATACAATCCTTCCAGTCTTACGATGCTCAAAATCGCTCTGAACCCGTTGCCAATTTTTCCATTTCACCAGAAGCCGTGAAGCGACAGGCCAAGGGTTTTAAAAGTGTCTTAAAACTGGATAAAAATTTTCATATATATATTCATGGTGATCGAAAAATGATCGAGAAAGGTGTGGATTCAGATGGGAAAAAATATTATAAAATTTATTTTGATAATGAAGAGTAATTTACTTTTCTAAAAAAATACAATATCTCCTAAATCTGAATTTCTAGCGCACGATCTTCACCACGGCCCGGATGATTTTCTTTGGTTTGAGCAACCACTTCAGCACTAACTTTTTAAAATAAAGTGCAAGGCGCAGCAACAATCCGGCCCAGGTAAAATTCCAGGCAATGGTAATCGCCCAGTGTACGACTTTTCCGATAAGCGTCAAACTAAAATTTAAACTACTGGCGTGATAGTTTACTTTTTCAATATGCGAAGAAACAATATTTAAACTAATCCCTTCAGGAATAAATAAGGTCGTATCAAAATCAAAATCATAACCGGACATCACCATCAGGCCCGAATCGGGATCGGTTGTTTTAAACTGACGACGACCGAATAAAAACTTCATCCCGGTTCCAAACTTATGCCAGCCTTCCCGCATTTCCCGATACAAAAATTTGACAAAATTTTTCAGGAAGGGCAATACATTCTCCCGAACGAAGGTCAGCACTTTGCGAATACCCTGAGCGATGATTTTAAACAAGCGGCGCACCCCTCTAAAAAGAGATCGCACCAGGGATCGGGCTCCCTGATAAATTTTTCGCCCTAAAGTTATATCTATTTTTATTTCATCTGTATAAACCGTCCAGGCTTCATCCATACTGGCGAGTTTGCGATGATGCAACTCATTTAGTTCTGCTTCGTGTTGTTCTACAAAATTGGAAAAACTCCATTGAGGATGATCGCCAGCGGCAACAATGCCTTCTTGTTCCTCGTCCGCTTCAATTACTTTTTTAAAAAAGTAATGTACATTTAAAATATAATACTGATTGTTTTTTGTTCCAATATTTTTTAAAATATGTTTTTTATTTAATTTTTTAATATCCTCACAAATATCCAGAACAGCATCCAGCGTTCTATCTCCAAAATCACTATCCAGTTTGCCCTGGTAATATCCATTCATCCAGCAATATACCTGAAGTACCCGCATCAAAAAATGGTTGTACTTATCCGCAGAAATCATATTAAAGGAACTCATATTTCCCTGCTTAACATCCAGAATCATTTCCTCCGTTTTTCTGTAAGCAGCCGGTGTCAATGATTCCTTTAGATTTTTTTTAAACTTTGATTTAAACCCCAACAGCTTTTCCCGGATGCTTCGCAACTGAGCTACTTCCTCTTGAATTTCTAATTGTTTTTGAGCTACGTCATCGTTCCGGGGCTGACTCGGATGATTGATTTGTTTTTCTAACTTCCGAATATTTTTACTTTTTTCTCGTATATCTTTTTTTAAATTTTTAATTTCATTTTTTAAATTTTCACGTTCCACTTCCAAGAGTGGTTTTTGGTTGATAAGGTCCTGAATTTCCTTAAGCTGTTCCAGTTTGAGTTTGATGGCAGGTAAATTTTGCTCCCGGTTTTGACTTAATTTTTGAATGTCCTTTTGAAGAGGGGTTACCTCTTTGGAGAGCCTGGCAACGGAGTGGATTTGATGTTTTTTTCTTAGGAGCGTCTCCTCTTTTTTTTCCAGTTTATTTTCTAATTGATTGACAAATTGTTGTTCCTGATGAAGATGAGTAGAAAGCGAAACCGACCGGGATAAACTTTCCTCCTGAATCACTTTAAGTTCATCCAACAAGGATTGAATATGATTTTCTACAATTTGTAATCGTTCCACATCCTGATCCCTGGCTACGAGTCCTCTGGTTCTAACAATTGGAATTGTATTTATTTTATTTTTCTCAATATCACTTAACGCATCAATTGGAGATTCCTCTTTCAAAATTTGTTGAACCGCAGTTTTTTTCTTTTTATTCAATTGAGCAGTAAAACAAATAACGCCCTGATCGAGTTGGCCGTTTTTTAAGAGCCATTGGATCAATTCCGGGATATCGCCTATTCGATTGAATACATCCAGCATTGGATTGAGCGCATTAGGTTGGAGCCAAACGACTAATTTTTTTAAAGCCAACTCCCCTTCTTTGGAAAATGCGTGTCCAATCTCCTGTCCCTGAGGCAACAGTCCAATCAAATCCAAGCGGTAAAAACAAATCCGGCTATGTATGTCTCGTTGACCAATTTTTGGTATTTGATTAAAAAAAATATCTCCATCCAGAGCAGTCAGTTTTCTAAGCAATTCCAATTCAAGTGGATCAATAGTCATTGCCTCGTCTGCAGGCGGCCAAACGATTTCATCTGTAAAAAAGGCATTGAGATGCTTTACCTCCTCCCGGAAAGTTTGGAGTGCCAAAGCTGTGGCTGATACATTTAAATTATTTAAAGATAAATAACCTAAATCTATCAGGGGTTGCCATACCTCTTCCATTCGCCCCTTTTCGAGGACGCGGATTCGGTCTTCGGGAAGGATACCTTCCAGAACGGCAGCATCTTCCATCATATATGTTACAGTTTTATTCGTCTAGCACTTCGCGCAGGAAGTTCAGGAAAGATTTCCGGGCTTCCAAAGAAGAAGCCATTGCAGATTGATGCATTACAAACATATCTTTTTCCTGCGGGGTCAATTCTTCTTTGAGAAAAATAATAGTGTCATGGTCAAAGTCAATATTGGTATGTGCCACGACTTTGATGTCAAATTTATCCCGCCCGGACTGCCCCATTTCTTTCACAATGTCTTTGACATTAAATTTAGTTTTGTCCGTATTAACAAGGTGTCGAATATTCCCCGTAACGGTCGTCACCTCTACCGTTGTAAAGTCAACGGCTGTTTCTTTAATTTGTTTGGCAATCTGTTGAAATTTTTCTCTAAGAGTACCTGGTTTTTCAGTTGGCATATTATTGGAATTTGTTGATGAAGTAACATTTCTGCTCCTGACGGAGCGGGATCGGGTTGTAGTTTTTTTCTTAGCCAAGATAATGGATTTTTGGTTTCATTCAAATTTAAAAAAATATTTTTATTTCTCAAAAGTTAGAAAATGAATTGCTACCTTGTATTCTGTACGGTAAACCACTATTTTGCTACTTTCAAAATATCGTATCTCCAAAAACCAAACTAAACTCAATATTTTAATGAAGAATGTGACACTAGATTTTTCGGAATTCCCCCCGGTTTCCACTGAAGAATGGTTGGCAAAAATTCACAAAGATCTTAAGGGAGAAGACTTTGAAAATTTGTTATGGCAAGTAGAACCTGGTATTGATTTAGAACCTTTTTACCGCGGGGAAGATATCGAAATTCCGGCCCAGGTTCCCCAATTTCATTCTGATAACAATTGGACAATATCCGAAACTATCCCGGGAGAAACACCAAAACAAATAGAAAAAAATTTATTGGATGCCCTTGCCAACGGTGTGGAAACTCCTATTGTTCATTATGAAGATATTCGACAACTTGATTCCATTCTCAAAGAAGTCCACTTAGATTATATACAATTATTTCTCGAAGGACCTGTAGACTTAGATAGTTTTAATTCTTATTTAAATTTAATAAAAAGTAAAAATCTCGACCCCGCTACTCTTAAAGGATTTTTTTATACTAAAATTTCAGATATAGAAAAGATAAAACCGCTTTCCGAGTTTGCTCACAAGCATTTTCCTTCTTTTAGAATATTGCCAGCTTCCGCCACCGGAAGAACGCCTTCTGAGGAAATTGCCAATGCAGTTTATAAAGGAAGTGAATGGATTGCTCAACTGTCCAGCCCTTCACTCCCTCAAAAAGAAATTGCCAGACAAGTCTTTTTCACAGTCGGTTTACAGAAAAAATACTTTGTCGAAATTTGTAAAATCAGAGCACTAAAGATCGTTTGGCAACAGGTTTTAGATGCCTACGGTCTTCCTGCCATTCCTCCACATATTCACGCTTACATTAAAGAATCTTCTTATACAGAAGATATTAATACTAATAATATTCGCTGCACCACTCTTGCCATGTCTGCCGTTATTGGTGGAGTAAACAGCCTGAATCTTCGAGCTCCATCCCCCGAACAAAATGCCAACTCCCGACGAATTGCTCGCAATATTCAACATATATTAAAAATGGAAAGCTTTTTAGACCGGGTTTCTGATCCTGTAAAAGGGGCTTACTTTTTTGAAATGCTAACCCTGAATATTGCGGAAAAAGCCTGGGCCATTTTTCAGGATATGAACAAATAATGATTATATTAAAAAATATCTTCTGCTGATTTACATGAATAACTTTCCTATAGAGGAAAAAGCCAGAACTCTGGCTTTGCAACTTCACAAATATCAAAAATATGGTGACCATCCCTACAGCAAACACCTGGGGGATGTAGTGGAAATTGCCAGAAAATTTGAACTTTCAAAGGACATTATTGCCGCTTGCTGGCTCCATGATACCATGGAAGATTGTGGTTTAACTGTGGAAATAATCGAAAGGGAACTTACTCAGGAAGTTGCGGAGATGGTTTTTGCTGTTACAGACGAGCCAGGGGAAAACAGGAAGGAAAGAAAAGAAAAAACGTATATAAAATTAGCAAAAACAGAAAAAGGAATCGCTGTAAAACTTTGTGATCGAATTGCCAATCTTCGCCAAAGCATCTGGGACAATAATATTCGTTTGATAAAAATGTACTTGAACGAACAATCTGATTTTAAGGAAAAATTATTCAGGAAGGATCATTCTCTTTGTTTGCCGCTTTGGAAGGAATTAGAGCGTTGGGAGAAAAAGGGAAAGGTGTTTTTAATGGATTGAACTGAAATTAAGATAGTTTTTAAATATATTTTAACAAAAATTATACCTTCTTCTTTTTCTCTTAGGGATGAGGGAAAAATAAAGTATACAAAATAGGCGAAGTTATTTTTTAGAT
>JAHDCK010000173.1 GCA_020629915.1 Saprospiraceae bacterium | reverse complement strand
TAAAATAAATTTTAGCACGAAATTTGTGCATCATTTTAAAGTGACTCAGAATAAAACATATCGCATTTTTGCCTTGAGCATGGCCATTTGGATATTGATCATTTCCTCTGGCCTTTCCCTGCATTTGCACTTCTGTGAGGGTCACCTTAAAACGCTTGGCATAATCGGGATGGATGATAATTGTCATCTGGAAAATCCCGATGCGGCACCTTGTTGCGGAACAGATTTGGATGCTTGTTGTGCGCTAAAAAAACAGCATAGTGATTGCTGTGATGATCAGACTTTCCTTCTTAAAGCTGATTTCGATTATTTTAATATAAATTATAACGATATTTCCCTCGAACAGGGAACTATTACATTTGATATACCTCAATTCGTTCATCTTCTAAATTTAGAAAACGAACGGTTACTCCTCTTTAAAAATTATATTCCTCCTGCACTGGATAAAGATATTCTCATCCTCGTCCAGTCCTTCCTTCTTTAGAATTTTTCTATAAATTAAAATTAAATCCAATAAGGATATATTATTTTATTATAGAAAAATTTTAAAATGAAAAAGATTAATTTTTTAATTATAATATTAATATTCTGTGCTGGAATGTTACAGGCACAGGAAATTAATACCCAGACGCCAACCTACAAAGGAGTTGTAGTCACCAATGTCATTGATGGATTTGGTGAACCGGTAATTGCCGGAAGCGTTTACTGGGCAGGCACCACAACAGGTGTTTTTACAGATGAAAATGGTTTGTTTGAAATACCAGCCAGAGCCGGGAATAATTTGCTGGTAGCTGGATATGTCGGGTTGGTGCCCGATACAATAAATGTAGAGGAATATGAGGGAGAATTTATTTCAATTGAATTAAACCAACCCGTTGCTCTCAATACAGTAGAAGTCGTTTCCAGGAATAAAAGTACAGCGATCTCCTGGGTGTCGCCGATAAAGGTAGAAAAAATCAGCACAAAGGAATTGCAAAAAGCCGCCTGTTGCAACCTGGCAGAAAGTTTTGAAACGACCCCTTCCGTTGATATTACTTTTTCTGACGCTATTACCGGAACCCGTCAAATCCAAATGCTGGGATTATCCGGGCCCAATACCCAAATAATGAGGGAAAATATGCCGGATGTCCGAGCATTATCCTCATTGAATGGGTTGCTGTTTACACCCGGTCACTGGGTAAAAGGTATCCAGCTAAACAAGGGAACCGGCTCCGTTACTAATGGTTACGAAAGTGTAGCGGGACAAATTAACGTTGAATTATTTCAATCCTGCGAAGGCCGGGAGGTTTCAGTCAATGGATATACCAACCAGG
Source organism: Saprospiraceae bacterium (assembly GCA_020629915.1). Lineage (GTDB taxonomy): Bacteria > Bacteroidota > Bacteroidia > Chitinophagales > Saprospiraceae > JAHDCK01. The sequence goes on along the minus strand of JAHDCK010000173.1, from coordinate 8,172 downwards.
CAGGGCGGATGGAGTTAAATCTCCTTGGGCGCAATTTTTTGGATAAGGAGGAAAAATATTCTACCGGAATTTTGTTACATGGAAAATATCAAAATATTAAATTTGATAATAATAATGACGGGTTTTTGGATAGTCCACTGGGGCATACTTTAATAGGAGCCAACCGCTGGAAGTTTTTGTTAAAAAATGGTTGGCGAACCCAGGTTGGAGTTAAGGGAACTTTGTTTAATAATAGAAGCGGTCAGGAAGATTTTGATTTTAGGGAAGACTGGCTTAAAAATGAAAAATGGGGCATGGAGAATGAAGTCAGACGATTAGAAGGTTGGTGGAAAATGGGCAGAGTGTTTGCTGATGCGCCATGGAAAAGTTTTGGGATTCAGATGTCCGGTGTCTTCCACGATCAGGATTCCCGGTATGGATTGAAAAACTTTAATGCTTTACAACAATCTTTGTATGGAAATTTTATTTATAAAAATATAATTGGGAATACTAATCACGAATATAAAACCGGAGCTAGTATTGTTTATGATAATATAAGTGAAAACTATGAAGATAATAATTTCTCAAGGGAAGAAATCGTACCCGGAGCCTTTTTTGAATATTCTTATTTGAATGGGGAAAAATTAACCCTGGTAACCGGATTGCGGTTGGATTACCACAATATTTATGGGGCGTTTTTGACACCACGGGCACACCTAAGATATGCTCCCTGGGAAAAAGGAGTCTTTAGGGTTTCGGCTGGGAGAGGACAACGTACTCCAAATTTATTTATAGAAAATAATGCTATTTTTGTTTCTAATCGCCAGCTAGAACTGCCGGAAGGAAATTCGGATTTGCCCTACGGAGCCAAAGCGGAAGTGGCTTGGAATTTTGGGATCAACTACGTACAGGAATGGTCGGTGCGAAACCGCGATTTAGTTTTATCTTTAGATTATTTTCATACGAGATTTGAAAATCAATTAGTGGCGGATTTTGAAGATGTTCGTAAAATTCGTTTTTATAATTTGGAAGGCCCTTCCTTTTCCAATAGTTTTCAGGTGCAGGCAGATTACGAGTTGTTTCCAAAGTTCGATGTGCGGTTAGCATATCGGTTGTTTGATGTTCAGATTTCTTATTTGGATGGTTTGAAGGAAAAGCCTTTGCTGGCTCGCCATCGTTCGTTTATCAATCTGGCCTATGAAACAGAAAGTCAATGGAAGTTTGACTGGACCTTGAATCGCCAGGGGAGAAAACGAATTCCATCAACAATTTCCAACCCGGAATCTTATCAGATGGAGGAATATTCTCCGGCTTATTACTTAATGAGTGCCCAGGTGACGAAGTCTTTTAAAAATAATTTTGAACTTTATATCGGAGGAGAAAATTTACTTAATTATATACAAAAAGATCCAATTCTAGCTGCGGATCAACCCTTCGGTGAACATTTTGACAGTTCCCTGATTTGGGGGCCTGTATTTGGTAGAAATGTATATCTTGGATTTAGATATAAAATTAATTAAAACAACACTTTTTTTATTATATAAAATGCTCTATCTTTCGGTAGGGCATTTTTTTGTTGGATCTTAATCCTTATAATAAATTAAGCAGGTAATCAAATTATACCGACAAATACCAAAAAGAATTTGTCATTCCGAACGCAGTGAGGAATCTTGTCTAAACGTGGAAACCGGATTCCAAAAAATTCACGCAGTCAAGAAATGGGAACCGTTTTTGTTCGAGATGACAAATTATTATGTAGTTTAAATTGATTAGTTGCTTAATTGAAGTTATAATGTTAATCGCCGAAAATGCTTTCCCTAACCCCTAACCCCTAACCCCTAAAGGGCAATGTCAATGACATAAGCAAAAAAGGTGCAGCGCAACGACCCCATTTTTAGAAAAATGGTTTGGAAAAATTCCAAAGGGGCGCAGCCTCGTCCCCATATTTTACAGGGGATTTTATGGGGACGAGGCTACGCCCCTTAAAATACTTCGTATAATTAATCTACAAATGGAACCGGGGCGCTGCCCCTCAAAAAATCCTTATGTCAATGACATTGCCCTAAAGGGGAAATCCACCCGCAAACAAAAGGTGAGCACCGGTTCCCCTTTAGGGGTAAGGGGTGGTGAGTAGAGCTAAAAAAGTTCGTTGTTTAATTTTTTAAAACCCATAAGTTTGTTTTACTTTAAAAATCAAAACCATGAATAAAATAATCATCGTATTTGTTCTTTTTATTTTTGTTTCTTGCCGATCCGATCAACCCGTTCAGCCAGAGGTCAATCAGAACACGGAATCCATTATTCCAACCCAACCCAAAGAAATTCCTCTCGGAAAAATAAACGGGGAAGCGTGGAGCTACGATCTCGCCAATGGCATTTACATCACCGAAAAAAATACCGGCAAGGAAAAGTTAAAGATAACTTTTAAGAATACGAAAAAACAAGAAACCATGCAGCTCACTTATGATATGTCCAACGGAGCTATTCAGGAAGTGGTGTATAATAAAAAAGCCATTCAGGGAACCATGCAGTTGCACCTGGTTTATCTTCATAATTTGTCTTCCGCAAAGCGACTTCCACCAAGCAATGCCAAGGGCATCGTCAAACTCGATCCCTCACAGCCATTGGCTACCGGATTTTTATTTGAAGCCACTTTACAGCTGAAAGAAAAAAAAGAAGCATTGAAAAATTTTGACCAGCCGGTGGAAATTAAAGATTTTAAATTTGAAGATGTGAAATATTTGAAATTGTAGGGCAACCAAATTTATTGTTTTTGCATCTATAAGGTTGAGTAAAGAAAAGTAGTCTCCCAAAGTTTAAAATAAGTTATGAAAAATATTTTTTTATTAAGTATTTTATATTTGTTTTCTGTCCAGCTTAATGGGCAGCAGCATTCTCTTGTTCAGGAAAACGGATATTGGAAGATGGTAAAGGACGGACAGGCCATTCCGGGAATGAAATTTGAGGAGGTGTATTCTTTGTGTAAGCAACTTATTTACAATGACAAATTTGTAGATCTTAAATGTCCGATTATAGTAAAAAAACTAAACAAGAAAGGAGTCATCAGCGCAAAAGGAAAAATAATTATTCCAATAAAATTTAATCATATTTATTATAAGGATAGCATTTATATTGTTGAAATGAATAGTGGAGCAAGGGGAGTGATGGATCGAAATGGCCTTGAGTTAATCCCAATAAAATATAAAGGACTATCCCCGGCGGGTGACTGTTTTATTTTTAGGGAAGGGGAGGCTGTTGGTCTTATGGATAAATATGAACAAGTAAAAATCCAACCGGAATATAAAAACATTGTGGCCGCAGGTAATTATTTTATTGTAACTAATAGCATAAATAGAAAACAAAAAATAGTTAATATTAAAAATGAAGATGTAATAGGGTTTAAGTATAAAAAAATATTTTATTGGAATAATCATTTTGTTTGTTCCGGAAGGGAAAAAACAGATATAATAAATCCAAAGACAAAAGAAATTGTAAAGACCTTCCCGGTTTCTAATATCCATAAGAGAGGGTCTGATTTTTTGTTGTTGATTGATAAAGAATCTAAAAAAGGAGTGTGTAATTCATCATTTGAACTAATCCTGCCGATTGAATATGATGAAATTACCCAAAAGCAGGAAGGGTTTGTTATCAAGAGAGAAAATCAATATGGGTTTACGGATTCCCTTGAAAACGAAATACTTCCTTTAGAATATGAATATATTAATTATGAAAGCAGCCGTATCATCGGAGGGAAACCAGGTATTTATCAGCTTTATGATAAAACCGGAAAACCTATAAGTGAGAAATTTTCCTATATAAAATATTTGTTTGAGAACTTGTATAAAGCCTGGGACGGCAAGGAATGGCTCTTGTTGAATGAACTTGGCCAACCCTTTTTACCTGAGAAATTTCCAATGGTTTGGGAGGCCGTTCCTGATATTTTTATGGCAAAAAATTACCATCCAACAGGCCGGGAGGAAGGGCATTACGTCATTGTTTCGGATGGCAAAAAATTTGGCCTTTTGGATAAAAAAGGAAGCTGGTTGAACGCTCCTGAATTTGAGCAAATGATGTTTGTAAATGAATATATGGCGGCCGGGAAAAAAGACCGATGGTATTTGATACATTATAAAAAAGGCGTATTAGAAAAATTCCCTTTTGATGAAATTGATTCAGAGATTATTGATGATTTTGTTTTGATAACGGGAGATTATAAGTATTTAATAAATACAAATACAGGAGAGCCTTCTCCTATTGGCGGGTTTGAAGAAATTCAATATTGGGGAAAAAATTACAAGCCTTTCCCAAGCGTAAAAAAAGACGGGAAGTGGGGGATGATTTCAGACAGTCTGGACTGGGTCATTTCGCCAAAATACGAGGAAATGGGTAAACTGAGTCTGCTTAATGGTCGATTAGTAGCGCCCGTGCGATTGGAGGATAAGTGGATGTTGATAGATTGGAAAGAGAATCAAATTACCAAAAATTTATATGATTATATTTCCATTGGAAAAAAGCATGTGAAAAACAGATATTATTATCCTGCTGTTTTGGGGAAGAAAATAGTGCTGCTGGATCAGGATGGTATGGAATTCACACCTACAGAAAAAGACCATGGTTTTTTCCTTCAGGGGAGAACGGTTAATCAAGATAAAGATAAAATTTTCACATTTGACAAAATAAAGTATGGTGGACTTAGTGGCAAGGGCCAGGTTTTGTATTTGCCTGAATACGAACAGTTGGATATGGAGGAGGATTTTAAAACATTTAAGATGTATACAAAAAATGGAAAAATGGGTTACGGCGATCCCAAAAAAGATATTCCACCCGTTTATGAAAACATACAGTCTTTCAGCAAGAAAATTAGATATAATAAATATGAAAAAACTGGATATATTGCAAAGAAAAAATCAGGAATCGGAGCAATAGATCTGAGAAACCGCATCCTTATTCCTTTTGAATTTGAAAATATAGAATATAAAGATAATTTCTTCTTAACTTTTAGGAATAATAAATATGGATTGTATAGTGAGGCCGGAATTCAGTTAATGCCACAAGAGGCAGATTTTGTAGAGGATATAATAATGCGAGATTCTTGGGTTTATGTCAAAGCTGTGGTTGATAATTTAACTGGAATATATGATTGTCAAAAAAAGGATTGGTTGGTGCAGCCCAGAAATGAACAAGTGGAATTTTGGTTTCCAAACAAACAAAATAATAATTTTTTTATAAAAATAAAAAATGGGGATTATGAATCTGTGAGGGATGGAACAGGGAAAATAATTATTCCAAAAGAAAAACATATCATTCAATCAGGTGAAAAAGTCATTCCGGTTTACAGGAATGGGAAGTGGGGTGTTTACGATACTTCCGGAAAAAAATTATATAACCCACAATTTGAAAAAATTAAAATAATACAACCTCCTTCCAAAAAACTCCAATATAAAGAAGCTTTTTGGGCAGGAAAGAAAGGAGGGAGGTTTGCTTTTTTTAAAGGGGAGAAGCAGTTGACTGAATTTAAGTATATGAAAATTAATAACATGAGAGGTGCAGATATGTTTTTTAAAGCTATTCATGAAGATGCTATTGATGTTGTAGATGGGGATGGGAAAGTGTGGTTTTCCAAAGATATAGATGGAGTTGAATTAGCCGACAGGTATAAGGAAAAGGTGATTTTTGGATATATAAAAAATCAAGTAGAGTATATATTAGAAATGGATAAAAATGGTCAAATTATAAAGGAAGAAAAATATTAAAACATGAAATATTTTTATACTATAATTCTTTGTTTTACTTTTTTAGCCTATGGGAACAGTCAGGATTTGAAGAAAAAAATATCGAATAATGGGTTGGCTTATAAACTGAGACAAGCTGAAGATCCATTACTGCTAAAAGAGCTTCTGACATTTTTTAGGGAAAACCGGAATTCTTCTGCTTTGAAGGATCGGCAATTTTTATATCAGAACTTATTATCAGAACGGAATGCCTCGGGGTTTTATCTCCAGTTGTTGTATCCGCTTTTGGAACAGGAGTTGCAATCGCCTTTGCCGGATGAGACCGCTTATTTAAATTATTATATGGGATTGATATATGATTTTGTCATAAATAATAAGTATCTATTTAAAAATTATCCTGCTTTGCAGTCCAGCTCCAATCCACTCTTGAAAAAAAGTGAAGCAGAGTTGATAAAATCAAGAACTCTCTATTTTGAAAAGGCATTGGAGGAAGTAAGAAGTAGTAATCAAAAGGATAATTTTAATAAACCGCTTAAAGAGCTTTTTTTTGAAGATATAACAAAAAAATATTTAATAAATTGTGAGAATAAAAAGGATCGGTATTTTGATATTAACAAAGAGGAATTGGTAAGTGATACAGATGAATTTTTAAAATACGAAATTACTTGCGAAGACTCTGCTGCTATCCATTATATTACCCTGAAATTTATTCAGGATAATTTAAAATACTTTGCAAAAAATGATGAGATTGAAGCTTTTCATAAACTAAATTTGATACGCCTGGGCCTGGTTTGGAGTTTTTCCAATCACCCGAAAAAAAGAGAACGATTTTTAAACTTATATGAAAATACTGAAAAAAAATATGGGAAAAAAGCTATTGAAACCTACCTGTTGAGTATTTTTAAATTAACCGCCTCTCATCCCGGAATCAATATTAGCTCAATAGAAAAGTCAGCTGAAACCAAACGGTTATTAGATGTTCTGATAGAACAAACACTACAAAGAGAAAAAGGGCCCTATCCAATCGAAAAAACCATTTATTATTCAGTAAAAAATTATAAAGAATATTTAAATTCTGAATTAGTTTCCCTAGTGACGGAATCTTATTATCCACCAGGTGAGGTGATTCCTTTTAAAATTATTTCTAAAAAGAAAAATAAGGTGTTGTTGAGTCTGATAAAATTAGATGGGACAGAAACCCCTTTTGCATCAACAGGTCACAAAGAAAAACTGCTCGCACCTGTTCGGGAGTGGGAAGTGGTATTGCCGGGACTGGATGGAATAGATCCCGCCCACAATGAATTAATGCTACCCCCATTGTCACCAGGGCGGTATATTTTACTGGTAAAGGATTTGAAAGAAAATAATATAATTAAAACTTCTGCAAAATTTCAGGTGACGGGTATGAATTTTATTGCGGAAACTAAAGAGCAATCCCAACGGTGGATTATTTTTGATCGCATCACCGGACAACCATTGAAGGGGGTAAAAGCAGAATTGCATATCGCTGAAGGAGGGGGAGCCTATTCCCTGGCGCACAAGGAGGTCTCTAATGGATATGGCGTGGTAGAAATTCCTAAAGCAGAGAAGCAATATTCTTCGTATTCAAAAATGAAATTTTTATATAAGAATGACTCTGTTTTTGTTGAGAATAGATATAATAGTAAGTATAATGACATCCATACAAAAAAGGAAGGAAAAATAAATATATTTTTAGATCGCAAAATATACCGACCCGGACAAAAAATATTTGTCAAGGGTTTAGTGATGAATCTGGATGATAATAGATTTAGTGTTGTAGAAGGAGAGGAAGTCGATTTGGAAATCAGTGACCCTTCCGGGAATTCTATTTATGAAAAATATATTTATACAAATCGATTTGGATCTTTTTCTGATACGATTACCTTGCCTAGTGAGTTGCTGCCCGGCAATTATGAATTAGAAATCAATGGCGAGAACGAATCGGAATATTTTACCTTTAAGGTGGAGGAGTATAAAAGACCAAGATTTAAAGTATATTTAAATTCATCCAATGTGAAAAATAAAATCATTGGTGATCTCATCATCATGGATGGGGAGGCTAAAACTTTCTCGGACGCACCCATTGTAAATGGTCAGGTAGAATATGAGATTTTTATGACTCCTAAAACTACGGATGACAGGAAGAGCATGCCGACTGAAATCATTCTGAAAACAGGCCGTACCAAAACAAATGAGGCTGGGAAGTTTATCATAAATTTTGAAGCCAAAGCCTATCCCTATGCTTTAAAAGGAGAAATATTATATAATATTTATACTGTAAAAGTAAAGGTTTCAGAATCTTCGGGCGAAACACAGGCAGGCGAAACCACTTTGGAACTTGGGCCTTCACCACTTATTTTTTTCATTGAAAATAAGGAGCAACTCCTAGCCGGAGAAGATTTGAATATACAAATCCTGGCTGAACAATACAACGGCACTC
>JAHDCK010000172.1 GCA_020629915.1 Saprospiraceae bacterium | reverse complement strand
CATTCACAGTTGTCATATGGTTTTCTAATTTATTTTGTAAATGTTTTTCAAAGCTCATACTCTAATTTTTTTTTCGCTTGGTGTTAGTTGTTTTTGTAACATTTTTCGCGCTCTGGCCAATTGAGATCGGGAAGTACTTTCATTTATTTTTAAAATATCTGCAATTTCCTGATGCGAATATCCTTCTATTACATATAAATTAAAAACCTGCCTGTACCCATCCGGCAATTGTCCAATTATTTTCATCAATTCCTCTGCACCCATCTGGCTATATACATCAGGAGAAAGCTGAATGCTTTCTTCCATTGTATCCAATACGTGCATTTCTCTTTTAAAACAGCTTTTATCCAGTGCGTTTAGAGCAGTATTGATGACGATTCTTCTCATCCAGGCTCCAAAGGCACCTTTCTTTTCATCAAACTTTCCAAGGGCGCGAAAAATTTTGACAAAGGCATCTTGCAAAATATCCTGTGCAGAAGCATAATCTCTGGCATAGCGACGACTCACAGTCATGAGCATTGGCGCATAGCGATTGACCAACTCCTGTTGGCATTTTGCTTTACCTTTTAGACAACCTCGTATGATTTCTCGTTCTGTCAATGCTGTTTTTTTGGTTTTAAAAAGTCTCCCCGGATGGTTTGAACATCCGGAGAGTCATATATTAATGGGCGCTAATATTACAATTTATATTCTATAAAAGAATAATCTCTTAGTTATCCCGATCTACTCTAAAGGAACCAGTAACATTTGCCGTAACCGTTGTTTGGTTTAGGTTATAAACCGTCAACATTCCGGTAAAATTACCTTCTATCTTATCTCCCACATTTGCTCCTACCTGAGTCAGGTTCAAACTAGTGAAACCACAGCTACCACCACATTCAATGATATTGTAATCAGAAGATAAATAATCCTGGTAGAACATTAAATCCACTTCATTATCCGTATAACTTCCGGGAGCATCTGCATTGATTCTAAAATCTAAATAAGTGGAATCATTAGAACCTCCTGAATTATTGTTTAAATAAATATTAATAAATCCACCTGATAAGCTATCCGTTCCAACATAGGCTCCAGGCTCCAGATAAATGCGCTCTCCCGTTCCATCAAACTCAATGATAAAGAACTCATCCAATACAACATCACATACAGCAATAGTTCCTACATCAACTGTTGTCGCTACGGCCTGATTAGAAGGATTACTGGCAATTAAATTATCCAAATCATATCCTGTTACATCGAAGTCTGTTGCATCACATACGTCAATAACTGTTTCAAATGAACCATCAGAAGCCGCATAGGCATAAGTCATTTTACCATCCCATTCGATTTTGGCATATCCGTTCGTTACCGGATTTCCATCACAATTTTCTAGCATTCCACTAACTGTAACCAAAGAAGGACTAGTTGTAGGTGGCACCTGAATGACTCCTAGATCTGTATCGGCGGTTAAAGGACCGAACTGCTGGGTGAAATAAACCTCCCCACACTCATTTTTTAATTGGAGTTCTAATAACTCATCACTTGGCATCAATCCTCCAAAAGAACCATCAGCACTGGTATACCCACCAGTTGTCCAACCGCTGCTCAACATTTTTACACAAACGTAAGCATTTGCTAAAGGCACACCTTCTACCTGAATCACTCCGTTTACGTCTACTACCGGAAAAGGAGCATCGTAATTCCAGAAGGAGAAGTGACTAACCTGACCGACATACTCATTGCCTTGCAGGGTGGCTGTTCCTTCTTCAATCCAGCGGCCCGCTTCTTCATTGAAAGACCATAGTGGAATTTCAGCCGGAGCATTTCCAATAAGATCTTCCGGAACTGCCATAGAAATTGTTGCGGTTTCTCCTTCAAGGATATTCAAAGGCTGTCCAGTCGTACTATTTAATTCTACGGCCATCATGCCAAAAGAACCCAGGGCAACTTCTGTTCCTTCCTCACTAATTCCACTCAAATCTCCAGGCATTTGTTGCTGACCTGCTAAGGTAGAAGGATTAATAGCTTTAATTGCTACGGCGACTTCACCGGTATAAGGATTTCCAAATTCATCCCGGATAACATTTTCACCAAAGGTAACTTTGGCTCCATCTGTTGTGGAGATGCTTCCTCCTGCATCCGACTGGAATGTCCCGGTGATTTCCTTGGTTAGCATTCTAACGGTAACATTATTCATAGCCGAACCAGGGAAAAACCTTCTTGAGCCAGGAAAGTATCCCGCTTTTTCTACTTGTAAGTACGTTCCTCTTTTATTGAGTTTTTGATTTTCAATTTTAAATAGACCATCCTCATTGGTGGTATAGGTTTGGTTATTCAGCATGACCATCGCATTTGCAACAGGATCATCATTTTCATCAATAACTCTACCCATCACTCCGGATTGAATACTTATTCCGGGGGCGGTTACGATTTCATTGGTAAGGGATTGTTGTAAGCTGTCTTCGCGACCGCATCCAATTAAAATTCCTACCATCAAAAATAAAAATGCAAACTTTTTCATCTATCTTTTTCTAATTAATTGTAAAAAAATGTTTCTTATATCAGCTTCGTTTATTTTTTTAAAAGGCCTTTTATACTTCTATTACCTAGTGACCTTTTAAAATGCTGCATGCGTTTCACATTTTTTTATAAAAAACCTTAATAATCTCTGGTTATTTCAAAAGAACCGGTTACTGGAAGGGTTTGAATATTGCCATCAACGCCACTAAAATCCATGTCCGCAGAAAAAGTGCCTATGATTTTCTCCCCTACATTTCCATACTGTGAAAATTCTACCGAGGTAAAACCACAGTCAGCAAATCCAGCCGGGTTATTAGGCGAAGAAGCGCAATAAACGTAGTTAGCATTGTTAGTCGCCAGAGGAGACTGATAGCTAAAATACTCTGTTGAGTCTGCATAATTGACAGCAATATCAGATCCTACCAAACTCCAGGTAAGTGTAGTTGAATCTGGAGCACTGATATTAATAAAAGTTATATTGGCATCCTTTCCAGCAGAAGGATCGAGATACACCCGCTCTTCTCCATTTATTATAAAGGTAAAATGCTCATCCAGCACTACATCACAGGCTATAATAGTACCCACATCAACGGAAGTAGCTACGTTGTGCGTTTGTGGATTTGATTTTATTAAATTATCAATATCGTAACCCGTTATTTCAAAATCCGTGGCATCACAAATAATAGTTGTAAATGAAAAACCGCCTACCGAATCCAAAGAAACAGAATGGTGGTTATAGGTTCCCCATTTTGCAGTAACATAACCATTGGAAACGGGATTTCCATCACAATTTTCTACCGAACCGGTAACCATCACCAGATTTGGGATAGCTCCGGCATTGGGCAAATTAATGATTCCTAAATCTGTATCTGCGGAGAAAGGACCAATGTCCTGAGAGTAGATAACATTTCCACACTCATCCAGAATTTCCAGGACAAGTGCTTCATCTTTTGGTACTTTCCCCCCGAAGTATCCCTGATCATCCGTATATCCATAACCTGTATTGCCATTGCTGGCAAAACTAATTCGGATAGGCGCATGAGCAAAAGGCGCACCCTCTACAGTTATGGTCCCTGAAATATTAACCAAAGGAAAGGGAGCATCACAATTCCAAAATGAAAAATGAGACACATTTCCTACATAATTTCCACCAATAAGGGTCGCTTTTCCCTCTTCTTTCCAAAGTCCATCTGTTTTATCAAAATACCAAAGCGGAATTTCTGCCGGCGCATTCCCTTGTAATTCGGCAGGCACCGGGAAGGTTAGTTCTGCTGTACTACCCTCTGCAATATTCAATGGTAAATTAGATGGTGCCGCCAATTCTACCACCATCATTCCGTAAGTTACCAGAGAGCGATTTTCGGAAGATTCGGTTATTCCCTCCAGACTTCCGGGCATTTGGCGACCTGTTTCCGGGGCGGAAGGATCGAGCCATTTTGCGAAGACCTGCACTTCTCCGTTATATAGATTTCCGGATGCGTCCTGAATGGAATTTGGAGAGAAGGCAATTTGGGCATTGCCGTTGGTTTCTATTGTAGCTCCTTCCTCTGCCTGAAAGGAAGCGGTCATTGTTCGCTCAATCAGTTGAATTCGAACCTGGCTTTCATTACCTGCTTTGGGGTAGAAACGCCGAGACCCTTCAAAGTATCCGGGCATATTTACTTTTACATAAGCTCCCCGCTGGTTGAATTTTTGATTTCGGACATAAAATATCCCATCTTCATTTGTAACTGCACCTGCGTTAGTGCCATATTGTACCACTGCATTCGCAATGGGGTTATTATTTTCATCCGTAACCACACCCATCAAATCCGCTTCAACGGTAATCCCGGGCGAGTTAGTTGTTTCTGTGGTATTAGACGTGAGTTCTGAATCTTTGCGGCAGGCAAAAATAACAAGGACAACAGCGAGTAAAAGTAAAATACGTTTCATGGTTAGTTATATATTTTGTTCAGTTTGGAATATATTATAATACCGTTGGTTTTATAAAAATGCTGCATCGCTTATAAAATTAATCGTATTGAGGTTTCCCGCAATTATTAATTTTAAAATACAAAGCTCGGAAAAAAATATTAATATGAGCGACCAAGGTAGTTAACCAGCCAAAATGATGAATCATAATTTTAAACCGGTCTTTTAATGATTTTCGTTTTCCTTGTACAGAAATTCCTCCTGCCAAATATTCGCAAAGAACCTGATTAGTATTCAAGGTGTTTTTGGAAATTTTCAGACATTTTATCATCCAATCAAAATCAGCACTTATATTATTTTTTATATAAAAAGGAACAATACTTCTTTTTACTAAAAAAGATTGGTGGCAGATGAGCATACCTTTAGTAAACTGCTTCCAGTCTATTTTATTGGGGAGTGGCCGTGTTGTAATTTCGCTTCGTTTCCCAATATAATCCCGTCTGTCATTTACTATCATTGCTTCCCCGTAAACCGCATCTATTTCTGGTGACCAGTTTTTCACCATATTTTTAATGGTATCTTTTTTAAAAATCCGATCCCCTGCATTCATAAACCAAACATAATCTCCTGTTGCCATTTTAAGCCCTTTGTTCATTGCATCGTAAATTCCCTCATCTGGTTCGCTTATCCATTTTGATATATTTTTTTCGTGCTTTTTTATAAGGGTTACTGTGCTATCCCTGGATGAGCCATCAACTATAATATATTCAATATTTTTATACGACTGCTCAATTACACTTAGGATAGTACCTTCGAGCAATCTTTCAGCATTATAGCAAATCGTAATAATACTAATAACAGGCTTCATGGATTATAAAAAATTTTCCGGGCTAAAATTACTACTTTTGCGGAGTCTTTGCTTTAAATTTTGAAATATGCATACAAAATGCAAAATATATATCGCTGGGCATCACGGAATGGTTGGTTCAGCCATAAGAAGGAGGCTGGAAAAGGCTGGGTTTGACAATTTTGTTACCAGGACTTCAAAGGAACTCGACCTTCGCAACCAATCTGAAGTAGATGTTTTCTTTCATCAGGAAAAACCGGATTACGTTTTTTTGGCTGCTGCTAAAGTTGGAGGAATTGTAGCCAATAACACATACAGAGCAGAATTTATATATGACAACTTAATGATCCAAAATAACGTCATACAGGCCGCTCATCAAAGTGGTGTCCAAAAATTATTATTTCTTGGTTCTTCCTGTATTTATCCAAAACTAGCTAAACAACCGCTCCGGGAAGATTATCTTTTGACAGATACTCTTGAACCTACGAATGAACCCTACGCTATTGCGAAAATTGCCGGAATAAAAATGTGTGAAGCCTACCGGTCGCAGTACGGCAGTAATTTTATTTCGGTGATGCCAACTAACCTATATGGACCGAATGACAATTATCACCCGGAAAACTCCCATGTTCTTCCAGCCCTGCTTCGCAAATTTATTGAAGCCAAAAAACAGGGTCTCCCCCATGTCGAAATTTGGGGAACCGGCTCTCCGAGAAGGGAATTTCTGCACGTAGATGATCTCGCTGACGCCTGTTATTTTTTGATGAATAACTACGATGATTCTACCCTAATCAATATTGGTACCGGAACCGATGTCACCATTAAAGAATTGGCATTATTGATTAAAGGCGTAGTTGGATTTGAAGGTGAATTAAAAATGGATACGTCACGGCCTGATGGAACACCGAGAAAATTATTAGATGTTTCCAAATTATCTGGTCTTGGATGGTCTGCCAGCATTTCTTTAGAAGAAGGCATTCAAAAAGTTTACGAAGAAGTAAAAGATCGGTTTTAGATTTTAAAACCTAAATTTTGGATGCAACGAATAAAGTGGATTGCTCGTCTTTGGGTAAAACCACAAACAATGCCACAAAAAATATTTTTTATATTAATTATTATAATTCCACTTTCAATATTTGGCCAGTCCAATTTTAACTTGTTGCCCGATACAATTATTCCTCCTGTGAAATATGAAAAGGTGGTAGAGCAGATTTTGGCAGATGAGCCTCCTGTTTTTTACCGTATCCCTGTTCCAGAATTTGGATTACGGAAAAATCAAAGGGTACTGTTTTATCAAGATATTCCAGACTGCGACACTTGTCAGTATATTATTTATATAGATTCAATTACTATACAAGAAGGCTATTATCTCTACACTCAAGAGCATTCTCTCCTACGACAAAAAGAAAAACACATTTCAAAAGTGGCCAAAATGGGTTGGGTGAAAAAGAAAAAGACTTTGCCTAAAAAGCATCGCCCTTGTATTGGGCCGTTGGGAGTCGATACCTGCCTGTGGAAATTTGTCCCAATTGAAGAACCAGAATTCAAAATGGTAAACCAGGAAATTCGAGCTGCTGTTTTAGACTCTGTGTTTGTGCCTCCAGTAAAAATTCCGGTGGAGGTTAGGAAATTAAAACATCCTGTTCATTATTATAAAAACAATTTTATTATAAAAGAAAAAACAAAACATTATAATACTCTGTATGTTTTACCCAGACCCAAGCCCCGGCGAGATCAATTCCTGGGAACCTATCGCACGAAAACCCTTTTGGTGCCGAGGATAACAAAAGAGGTTACGCCCTTGAATTATTTTGAGGTTTTCCCTAAGAAGGAATAACTACATTTTAATTATTTTGTTATAAAAAATATCTCCTTGTGTATTTTCTACTTGAAAAAGATATAGACCCTGCTTCAATATTGCCACATCAATATAATTTTCTTTCGTGCAAATAGATTTTAATAAAACACCATTCATGCTTAAAATTCTTACATATATTTTATCATTATTGTCATTTTCAAAAAACACCTGGTTCCCACGGCAAAGACTTGGGTAAAGTTTAAACTCCTGGTTCACCACTTCACTATTATTTACATATATAATTTTAGAAAGTGTATCACAATCAAATACCCCATTACTTAAATAAGTCGTAGAAAAATCTGAATTGTGATAACAAATAAATCTCGTCAAATTATCATAAGCCAAAAAACCAAGGGGCCATAGCGGACCGGAACTAGTATTTCCAATTCCCTCTACAATCTCTCCTCCACTTCTTATTTTATATCGTTTCCTATATATTCCACTTACTTCTACAGAATCAATCCATTCAATAATTTCATATCCCAAAGCAGTATTTTCCGCATTCCATCTTACGGTGTCCCCCACCTTGGTATTTTTAAAATCATATAATACAAACTCTGTTGTGTCGCCACTATTGAAATAGGGAATATGGTAAACAATCTGGTTTTCTTCTCTCAGCAATCTATCAGGACTATCATAATAATAAATATCATTATTCTCAAGAGGGTATAGATATAAATATTCTCTTCTGTTGAGGATAGAGTACCATCTGTTATTATAAAAAGTATCCCTGCTAAAATAAAGCTCTGCATCTCTTCTCTCTTGTTGTTCCTGACTATCATACATAGCATACTCCATTCTCCACACATAATTTGTATCAATCATAGAAAAGTATGCTTGTCCTTTTACAGAAAAGGAAATAAACACTAACATTGCACTTATTAAAATTTGTTTTTCCATACTTCAAAATAAACATTAATATGAAATTAAAAATATTCAACCAAAATTTGTCGCAGTGAAAACAAAAAAACCATGTCCCTAAAAAGAAACATGGTTTTAAATTATATTCTAAAAAGAATCGCTATCTAAGCAACCGACTCTTCCTGCTTTGCCAAATACTCTTTCACCCATTTAATGGTAACAGACTTCGGACGCTCAAGCGGGAACCCAAGCGCACGCGACCAAACCAAGGCCGCCAAAACACCCATCGCCCGACTCACGCCAAAGACAACGGTGTAGAAACTGTACTCCTTCAAGCCATAGTGAACCAACAACGCGCCAGAGTGCGCATCCACATTCGGCCAGGGGTTTTTAACCTTACCGAGGGATTGCAAAATTGGCGGCACGACATCAAAAATATCCCAAACCACCTTGATGAGCGGATCATCTTTCATGTACTCTTCTGCAAAGGTACGCTGTGCCACAAAACGCGGATCCGGCTGACGCAATACAGCGTGGCCATAGCCCGGAATCACCTTACCGGCATTCAAGGTATTGTGTACGTAATCTTCAATTTGCTTCTTGGTCGGGGTATCCGTACCCAGCACTTCCAGCATACTAAACACCCATTTGATCACTTCCTGATTCGCTAGTCCGTGCAGCGGTCCTGCCAAGGCATTCATGCCACTTGCCAACGCATAATACGCATTACTCAAAGTAGAACCAGAGAGATGCGTGGCGTGTGCAGAAGCGTTTCCACCCTCGTGATCCGCATGAATCGTCAGGTATAAACGCATCAGGCTTTTGAAATCTGCGGAATCATTGATGCCTAGCATGTGCGCAAAATTGGCCGCCCAATCCAGGGAAACATCCGGCTGAATGTGATCGCCATCGTGGAATGTTCTACGATAAATATACGCCGCTACTCTAGGCAAGCGTGCAATTAAATTCATCGCATCTTCATAAGTTGCATCCCAGTATTCGGTCTTGCTCATGCCTTCCGCATAGCGGCGGCTGAAAACGCTTTCCGTTCCCATTGCGACGATGGCCGCACTCAACTGCGTCATCGGGTGTGCATCCTGCGGGAAAGAATCTAATACTTTAAAAACGTGTGGCGGAACAGCACTTCTGCGCTGCCATTCCTTGGAAATCCACTTCACGTCTTCTTCGGTTGGAACCTCACCCAATAGCATCAGGTGAAATAAACCTTCCGGGAGCGGCTCTTTGCCACCCGGAGCTTTAGGGAGTAATTCTTTGAGTTCCGGGATGGAATATCCTCTAAACCGAATCCCGTCAATCGGGTCGAGTTGAGAAGTTTCCCAAACCATACTTTTTACTCCGCGCATACCGCCGAAGACTTGTTTTAAGTTGACGTCACCGACTACGGTGTCGCCTTTTTCTTTGAGCATAGCTCTCATTTCCGTGAAAGCAGCGAGTGCTTTTTCCTGAAATTTCGCCTTGAGTGGATCCATATTATTAAACCAAGTTTTATTGTAAAATTTAAAATTGAATACTTGTTATTAAGACCTGTGTCTT
>JAHDCK010000171.1 GCA_020629915.1 Saprospiraceae bacterium | reverse complement strand
GCCCCGGAAGAACCAACGAGCGCGATGGATTTTCCTTTTTCTATTTTCAGGGATGGAATATTTAAAACCGCTTCTTCATCAGGATTATATTTAAATACGACATTTTTAAATTTTTTGTTTTTATTTAAATTATTTAATATAATAGGATTTTCTATTTCTTTTATTTTTAAATCTGCTTCTAAAATATACTGAGTCCGATCCACAGCAGCCATTCCCTTTTGAATATTGTAAAAAGCATTAGAAAATTTTTTGGCCGGATCGATTACATTGTAAAAGGCAAACAAAAATGCCAGAAAACTTTCTGGTGTCAAAACTTCCTCAAACACCAATCCCGATCCATACCACAATAAAATGGCAACAACGGTTATCCCTAAAAACTCTGACATAGGCGAAGCCAAATCTCTGCGCCACAATATTTTAGTTAATATATTTTTATAATCATTGTTTATAGCTCCAAAGCGACTGTTCTGAACCGCTTCGGCATTAAATGCCTTGATGACCCGAAGGCCGGAAAGTGTTTCTTCCAGTTCTGCTACGAGGCGGCCGAGTTTCTCCTGAGCCTGAGCGGATTTTTTTCTGAGGGTTTTACCAATTCCTCCTATTATAATACCCGTTAATATTATTAAAAAGAATACAAAAATAGTCAGCGAAGGACTCAGGTAAATCATAAAGGCTAGTGCCCCAAAAATCATCAGCGGCTCGCGTACGATGGCTTCCAGTACATTCAAAATACTCCATTCTATTTCCTGAACATCCGAAGTGATCCGGGACATCAAATCGCCTTTTCTTTTTTCGCTAAAATACTGCAAGGGCAAGGCCGTCATTTTTTTAAACAACTGCTGGCGAATATCCCGGACGATGCCGTTCCGCAAGGGCGCCATAAAAAACAGGGAGAGGTAGCGAAACAAATTTTTAAAGAAAAATATAATTACTATCATGATACATACATACACCAGGGCCGTATGTTCTCCCTGCTGTTCGATCACCTGTGTGAGTTGGTAGCGAAAGTAGTCCACGAAGTAACCCACACTCCAGGAAAATTCAGGCAAGGCAACAACCCGTTCTGCCCGATCAAATAATAATTGTATAAAAGGAATAAGTGCCGGAATGGAAACAATAGAAAAGAGCACCATGAGCAGGTTGCACACCACATTCATAGCGACATTAAACTTATAATTTTTTATGTGTTTTAATAAACGGAAAAACCGCTGCATAGATTTTTTTGTAAAGCATAACTCCGACACTAAATGACTAGCGCAGGCTGTGCCTGGGCCGCAACGCTCGTGCAGGTTTGTCCCGATAAAATCATCGGGGTGTTTAATAACCTTTGGAATAGGAGGTTAAAAACCTCTACACATTTCGGCGAAGGTAAGCAGATAGTCAATTTTAATCGACGAAAATTTCGAGGATTTATTTTGTCCTCCTAGCTCGGTGTTTCTTGTCAGGCGAGACGCCTGACAAGGCATATTCGCCCCGTCAGGCGTCTCGCCTGACGGAAACCCGGACTAGAATGCTTAGCAAAATCCACATTCTATTTGTCGGTTTAATTTGCCTACTTGCTTATTGAGTTTAAATAATTAACCGCCGAACTTTTGAAAAACAAAAAAATAGATTTGTCATTCCGAACGAAGTGAGGAATCTCGTCTAAAAATGGAAATCGGATTCTCAAGAAATCCCAGTAATAAAGAGATAGGAACCTGTTCCTTGCGTTTAGACGAGATCTCTCACTTCGTTCGAGATGACAAAATGTTATATGTTTTTGTTTAATTACTTTGTTTCTATTTTCGGCGTTTAACTTTTTAAAACCAATAATGTTGTACTATAAACAAAAAAATATGAAAAGAGTATATGTAGATATGGACGATGTGCTGTGTGATTACCAGGAAGCGAAAGCCGCAGCCCGGGCCGCCGATCCGGAAATGAAATATCCGCAATCTACTTATGGTTTTTTTGCAAATTTAAAACCCAAGAAAGGAGCCATCGCCGGTTTTCACGAACTGGAAAAACACTACGAGGTTTATATCCTGACGGCACCATCTTATCTCAATCCGCTTTGCTATACGGAGAAGCGCGTTTGGGTAGAAAATCACTTGGGGTTGGATACTGTTTTGCGGTTAATCATTTCGCCTAATAAGGCTTTGCTCAAGGGCGATTATTTAATTGACGATTTGGTGCATCCGGGTTTTGAAGGAGAGCATCTTCATTTTGGACAAGCGCGTTTTCCCGATTGGGATGCCGTTTTAAAATATTTAATTCCTTAGAATGTTTCGTTTTGAACATATCGATCATCTTTGGGGCTTGTTGGCCATTCCGGTTTTAATCCTCCTTTTTCTACTGCTCTGGCAGTGGCGAAAAAACTCCTTTAAAAAATTTGGTCAACTGGAAGTTATCCGACACATCATGCCGGAGGTTTCCCGTTTCAAGCACCAGTTGAAATTCGGATTGCTGATGCTCGCCCTCGTCTTTCTTTTTATTGGTTGGGCCAATCCGCAGTGGGGAACCAAGAAAGAAAAAGTCAAACGAAATAGTGCGGATATCATGATTGCCCTGGATATTTCTCAGAGTATGCTGGCCAAAGATATTGCGCCTAACCGGATGGAAAGAGCTAAGCGATTGACCCAGGATTTGATCAATAAGGTCAAAGGCGACCGGGTGGGTTTGATTTACTTTGCCGGTTCGGCTTACCTTCAAATGCCGATGACAACAGATTACTCTGCCGCTAAACTATTTGCCAAAAGTGCGCATCCAAATTTGGCCGGGGCGCAGGGGACGGCCATCGAGGAGGCGATTTATATTGCGCAAAATGTTTTTAGGGAAGAAGATAAAAATCACAAAGCACTCGTTATTATTACAGACGGAGAAGATCATGATTCGGAGGTGTTGAGTTTGGCTGAAAATGCGAATGAAAACGGAATGTCTATTTTTACGATTGGTGTAGGAACGGAAAACGGGGAGTTTATTCCAATAGAACAAAACGGACGCACGAGTTATAAAAGAGATAAAAATGGCAATCCGGTTAGAACTGCACTCAATGAAAAGATGTTAAAAGATATAGCCGATGCCGGGGGAGGTTCTTACTACAATATTAGTCAGGGAAATCTCATTTTAAATGAAATCAGTGATGAACTAGCCAAGATAGAAAAGCGGGAACTGGAAATGAGGATGTTTAATGAATATGAAAGTTATTTTCAGTATTTTATCGGAATTGGATTGTTGCTGATGGTGTTAGAATTTTTTATTTCTTATAAAAAAAGTGGCGTTTTAAAAAATAAAAAAGATATTTTTAAAATATGAAGCAGTTAATTGTATTCATTTTTTTGCTGGCAAATGTTACCTTGATGGCACAAAGCGATCATGGATTTCTGAGAAGTGGTGATAAATCCTATCAGGATGAAGACTTCACCGGAGCCGAAGAAAATTACCGGAAGGCCATTGAAAAAAACAGCACCTCCCTCAAAGGCAACTTTAACCTCGGAAACAGCATCTATAGACAAGAGCGGTTTGAGGAAGCAGTGAAGCACTACGAGGCCGCCGCCAGGAATGCGACTTCCAATGTAGCTCGGTCTAATGCGTATCACAATTTGGGCAATGCTTTTTTACAAAATCAAAAATTGGAGGAAGCGGTAACAGCCTATAAAAATGCGCTTAGAAATAATCCAAAAGATATGGATACGAAATACAACCTGAGTTTTGCTCAAAAAATGCTGAAAGCACAGCAACAACAGCAAGAACAAAACAAGGATTGTGATAACAAAGAAGAAAGCGAAAACCAGGACGAAAACCAGGAGCAACAGGAGCAGGAAGAACAAAATCAGGATCAGGAAAGCGAACAGCAAAATCAGGATCAGCAGGGAGAGGAAAAGGAACAACAAGAAAAGAAAGACCAGCAAAATCAGGAGCAAAAAGAAGAAGAACAGCAGCAACAAGGAGAAAATAAAAAAGAGGAAGAAAAAGAGGAAGGGGAAGCAAAAGCAATTTCAGCGACAAAACCTAAGCATGGAAGAAGCCTTGCAGTTTTTAAAAATCATGGATGAAGAGGAAAAGAAAGTGCAGGAGCGATTGCGCAAGGCCAAAGCTCCGCCAAAAACGCCAACGGATAAGGATTGGTAGAAAAAGCTTTGTAAAAACAATTTAATACTGCGACCGCTCTGCGGTCGTAAGGAGTTGATTCTGCTAAAACTGAACGTCCTGCGCTCTTCGGTCAAACAAGCAAAATGACCGCAGAGCGGTCACAGTACGTTAGCTAGATAGTTAAATATTTCAAAAATAGTTTTCGACCGCAGAGCGGTCGCAGTATTTATTTTAGGAGAAAACAACAAATTTTAATATTATGAAAAAATTAATCTTAATCTTTGTTTTAAGTGTAGGTTTTACAGCTATATACGGACAGGATCAAGACGTGAGTTTTGAAGTGACATATAGCAGTGATTCTATTGGGCTGACGGAAATTCTCGAAGTAAAATATACCATAAAAAATATGGACTTCACGGATTTTCAGCCGCCTCAAATGGATGATTTTAGAATTATCGGCGGACCCAATACTTCTACGTCTATGCGAATTATCAACGGCGAAAGCTCTAAGGTCGTTTCCTTTTCCTACTTGCTGCAAGCAAAAGATTTGGGAACTTACGTTCTTGGAGAAGCGGTGCTGACAACAGAAGATGATGTACACAATACGACCTGGAAAAAAATTGTCGTCGTACCAAATGACCAACGTCCGGAATCAGCAGTTAATAAAAATAAATATAAAAAAGAGGAGATGGAACCTTTGTTTCCAAGGTCGCAGCCGCTGAGGAAACCGAAAAAGAAAAGAAAGATATATGGCATTTAATTTAAAAACATATACTATTTTGTTATCTCGAACAAGCCTGTGTTGACATTGCGTCAGTAGTGAGAGAGGTTGTCTAAACACAAAGGATGGCTCCCTGCATTTTACTGCTGGGATTTTCTGGGAATCAGTTTTTCATTTTTAGACGAGATTTCTCACTACGCTCGAAATGACAACTCTATTTTTGTTGTTTTTCAAAAGTTCGGCGGTTAATTTTTTAAACTCATTTTACCTGCGCTGAAATGTGTAAAGAGGTTTTTAACCTCTTTTTCGCAGGTTAAAAACCTGTTGATCTTTTTCGGCGTAGGCACAGCCTACGCCAGTCGTTTGTTTTTTGTTTAATTTAAAATTATAAAAATAAAAACATAGTGTATTTTATAAAATACATATTATTTACAAGTCTGATTTTTGTAACTACATCGATCGCTGCCCAAAAGAAGATTTCCTTCAAAGCAGAAATTGATGCCAAGGAGGTCGTAGCTGGAAATTATTTCCAGATCACCTTCACCATGCACAACGGCGAATTTGAATCTTTCAAATTACCGAAGGAACTCAAGCAGTTCGAGCAGATAGGCGGACGAAGCCAAAGCACAAGCAGTTCTTTTGTGAATGGCAAGTGGTCGGGGTCTACTTCTTACACCTACGTTTTTTTGGGTAGAAAACCAGGGACGTATAAAATCAGCCCAGCTACGGCCAGATACCGTAAGAAAAATTATCGTTCTAATCCGCTTTCCCTCAAAATTGTAAAAGGAAAAGGCAAAACAGCCAAGTCCAGAGAAGAACTTTTAAAGAAAATAGACGAAGAAGTTTTCCTTAGAGCAGAAGTCAGTAAAGATACATTGCATATAGGAGAACAAGTATATGTTGATTTTAAAATATATACCAGTGTGGGAATTGACGGCTATCACATGGTCACCGAACCGGAGTTTAAAGGATTTTTTAAAAAAGAAATCAAGCAGTTTAACGGGCAGGTGATCCGGGAGGTACTGGACGGGGTACAGTACAGTACAAAAATTTTGAGGCGCATCGCCTTATTTCCACAGCAGGCCGGGCAGTTGGAAATCACCCCCATGAATATGCGCGTGGATGTCGTCACCGGAGAAAAACGCCAACGTCGTTTTGGCCTGTTCAATCGCCCGCAAACCATTCCTAAAAATGTGCAAACCGAACCCCTTGCTATAAAAGTTGCAACACTGCCAACCGGAGCACCGGCAGGTTTTTCCGGTGCAGTCGGGCAATACAAAACATTTTGTGATTACGACAAAGCCGTCCTGTCCACAGATGATGCCCTGACCCTGCGCATGGTCATCACCGGGAACGGCGACCCAAAACGGGTGCAAGCTCCCGACCTGAAATTGGGCGATAAATTTGAAGTGTACGAACCGGCCATGACGGAAGATATGCAGTACGAGGAAAGTGGAGAGGCATGGCATAAAAAAGTATATGAATATATGGTTGTGCCAAAAGAGCGGGGAAATCACATCATCGAACCGGCCTTTGCTTACTACAATCCGGATTCGTCTGCTTACCTGACGGCCCGCCCTCAAAAAATTGCGCTCAATGTCAAGCAAGGGAAAAACCGCCGCAGAAAAAATGTTGCTCCCGGCAAGGCTAGCGATGGGATTCGTTTTATTAAAACAGATCAAAATTTATATAAAAAAGAAAATCCTTTCTTTGGTTCTTTACCGTTTTGGGTGTTATTGCTGCTGCCTGTTTTGGGATTGATTGGGGCATTGTTATACAAACAAAAACAAATAAAAGCCGACGATGTGGACTGGGCGACTCTCCAACAACAAAGAGCGACTAAAGTAGCTCAAGGGCGCCTAGAAAAAGCAAGGACACATCAGCAGAAGAACGAGCACCGACAGTTTTACGATGAAGTAGTGAAGGCGCAGTGGGGTTATGTGAGTGATAAATTATTGCTGCAACCTTCGGAGTTGTCTAAGTCCAATGTGCGGGAAAAATTGTCGGGCTTGAAGGTGAGTGAGAGTCATATCGATCAGTTTTTAAAAATAATACAAACCTGTGAAATGGCGTTATTTGCAGGAATGGATAATTCCAGTGAAATGGAAAAAACTTATCAAAGTGCGCTAGAGGTTATTGCCAATATTGAAAAAGAAGTCAGTGGAAATGAATCTTAATTTTTCTTCATTTTGGGTGCGGGTTTTTATAATAAAAATTTTATTTATTTTTATAATAAAAAACTATGTGTGTGCAGGCGACGGACAGGAAGTACAATTGCAAATGATAAACGAAGTCTATAAAGACGGACGTTATAAAGAAGCAATAACGGGTTATGAAAAAATCGTAGAAGCAGGATTCACTTCGGTGCCTTTACATTTTAATTTAGCTAATGCGTATTTTAAAACGAATCAGTTGGGGCCGGCGGTGCTGCATTATGAAAAAGCATTACAACTTGATCCCAAGGACGAAGATGCCCTGCACAATCTTGAAATTCTGCACGAGCAGTTAGTCGATGACACGGATCAATTGCCCGAATTTTTCCTGGCCGCCTGGTGGAAAAAAGTCACTTTGTTTTTTTCTTCTTTGACCTGGAGTGCCTTGTGTATTTTGTGCCTTTGGCTGGCGGTAGCCGGCTTTTTAGTTTGGCTTTTTGGGAAAGAAAAGAAGAGAAAACGATTGGGCTTTGGAATTGGTATCGGATTTGTTCCTTTGAGTTTGTTGCTTTTGGTATTGGCATTTAGCCGGGCAGATCTGGAGCAAAACAGTGGTTATGCCGTCGTCTTGAAAAGAGAAGTTTCGCTTCAGAGTGCGCCGGATGAGCAAAGTGCTTCCGTTCAGCCGCTTCACGAAGGAGCCAAGGTGCGCCTGCTGGATCAGATAAGCGATTGGTATAAAGTGCGCTTGGGGAATGGAGAGCAGGGCTGGCTGCAGCAGGAGGATTTAGGTAAAATATAATGCAATTTTATGTATAAAAAAATAATGATACTGTTTGTGGGCGGGCTTTTATTTTCCTTCTCGGAAATGGGAGCCGGATTGGATAATAATGTACAGCGTTTTAAGACGTATATAAAAAAATATGCTCCAATGGCGATCCGCCAAATGGAAGAACACCGGATTCCGGCGAGTATCATTTTAGCGCAAGCCATTTTGGAGAGTAATGCCGGAGCCAGTCGCCTGGCTCGTCGCCACAAAAATCACTTCGGCATCAAATGCCATGACCTCGATTGTGAAAAAGGACATTGCGTCAATTACAAGGACGATTCTTACCTGGATTATTTTAGAAATTTTCAAACCATCGAGGAGAGTTATGCGGCGCACAGCGTCGTATTACAAAAACCCTGGTATTTGGATTTATACGAATATGATTCTACAGATTATAAAAGCTGGGCTAAGGGATTGGAAAAAGCCGGATATTCTACAGATGAAAATTATGCCCGCAAACTCATTTCTATTATAGAAAGATTTAAATTAAATCAATACGATAAAGTGGTGTCTGAACCATGATTTTCACGATTAACCCGATGACCATGATTCTAGCGAATCGAAGATTCGCTATAAAAAGAAGTCATGTTTCGGAAAGTCTTTTTTAGAAAATAAAACAAGTCAGAAAAACAACTGACAGGAAAGGTTAGCAACTTCTCCGAAATGTCTGAACCATGATTTTCACGATTAACCCGATGACCACGATTATTGCGAATCGAAGATTCGCTAGAAAGAAATCAAGGAAATCTTATTAATCCAGCGAATCATGGTTCGGAAAAAAGAGTTATATTTATAAAAATTTTTCAAAGTAAAACATGAAAAAACAAATAATATTTCTCTTTGCTCTACTGCTTTTCACACTTCAAGCTACCGCCCAGCAGGAGCAAGACTGGAAACGGGATTATAATTGGTTGATGGGGTATACTATTAATGTGCCAGATCCAGCTTTTGGAATTACTCAATTTGATTTTAATAATGATTCCTTAAATATTTATAAATTACCTGTTCCTTTTGACCACGATTTTGACTTCACCTGTGCAGTATATTCCAATAGCGAAGGGGAGTTAGAATTGTTTTCTAATGGCTTGAGTATAAAAGATGCCCAGGGCAATTTTATAGAAAACGGGGATACCATCAATTATGGCTACTGGTGGGAAGAGTGGGAAGGGGATGGCCTAAAAGTTCCTCAGGCTGCCTTGTTTTTACCACAGCCTGAAAATGATTCCGTGGTTTACCTTTTTTACGTTCATTATAGGGATGGTGCCCCCGCCCCGATATACAATGTAGCAGACAGCTTATTATATGCCAAAATAATAAAGACCAGTAATGGCTATGAAGCTATAGAAAAAGATGTCCCGATAATCAACGATACAATATCTGGGGGTAAACTCACGGCTTGCCGCCATGCTAATGGACGGGACTGGTGGCTAATGCATTACTTGAATGGAAAAAACACCTATTATACTTTTTTAATTAGCTCTGAAGGTATCAAAGGACCCTTTTTCCAGTTAATGGGTGGAGACGGGGCATTTGATTTTGAGCTGGTTGATAACGATGGGGGACAGGCATTCTTTTCGCCCGATGGAACAAAGTACCTCAACTTTGATGCCTATCCAACCACAAATGGTTTAAGAATATATGATTTTGACCGTTGTACAGGGCAGTTAAGTAACCAAAGGCAGGTACTTTTTGAGGAAACAGATTTTGTTGGAGGTGCTTCTATTTCCCCAAATTCTCGATACGTTTATGTTTCCTTCTACGAGGTATTATATCAAATTGATTTATGGGCATCGGATATCGAGACCTCCAAGCGGCTGGTAG
>JAHDCK010000170.1 GCA_020629915.1 Saprospiraceae bacterium | reverse complement strand
AATAAATAAATAAGTATACAATCATATAAGATACAGAAAGATATATTCCGGGAATGATAAGGCAAATAAATCCGGCTATCACCAATAGCATGCTGACTAACCCTCCCAATAATAGCGGAAGAAATTTGTCAAAGCCTTTAAAGTAATCATCAAAAACGACTTCCTCGCCCCGGCGCGATTTGTCCGCCATGATAAAATATCCCGTGTTGAGTTGTGGGTTTAGGATACTTCCAATAAAGAGTTGGATGGCAAAATGAACGGCTCCTGCTCCAATAAAAATACCTAATTGATCTTTCATCAATTCATATCCTTCAGAGATATAATCTGTCATTCTGAAGCTGTACCCTTCGTCTACAATTTGCTGAATTCTTTCCTGATCCATTTGTTTTTTAGAATTTAAATTTAAAATAAAATTATATTAATCCCCTTGATTTTAATTCTAAATATTTATTAATTGTATTGACAGACAATTCTTCCGGGCGGGTAAGAACGGCCTGTATTCCATATTGATTGAGTTTGTGGACAATCTGTCTTTTTTCTGCAATGAACTTTTGAGCCAATGCCTGCAAATAAATATCCTCGGTATTGTCACAATCCTTTTGAGCAAAATCCAAAATTTCGGTATTCTCAAAAAAGACAACAACCAAAAGATGGAGATTACTGATGCGCCGCAAAATGGGTAACACTCTTTCCGCAGCATATAAACTTTCAAAATTTGTATATAATAAAATTAAGCTTCTTCCGCGAACCAGATTGCGAACCCCCCTGTATAGCAATTCGTAATTGGCTTCCAATGGTCGTTCTTTTTCCCGGTATAGAGCCGTGAGAATTTGATTGAGCTGGTTGGCTTTTCTGTCTGCTTTTATCGTCGTTCCGATTTTATCAGAAAAAGTCATCAACCCGGCCTTGTCGTGTTTTTGTAAGGCAATATTAGAAATAACCAGACTTGTATTGATAGCATGATCGAGTAAACTCAAATCATTAAAGGGGAGTTTCATCGAGCGGCTCTTGTCAATAATACAATACACCTGCTGGGCGCGTTCGTCTTCATATTGATTCACCATCAGCGTGCCGGAACGACTGCTGGCCTTCCAGTTGATACTGCGATAATCATCTCCACGTACGTATTCTTTTATTTGCTCAAACTCATAACTATGTCCCAGGCGGCGTATTTTTTTGATGCCTTGTTCGGAAGTTACCTTTTTAAATGCCTTCAATTCATACTGCTTCATTTGAATGATAGAAGGATAAACGGGAATAGACATGGGGAAATCGTGAATATGTCTTCGCTGAATAAGTCCAAGAATAGATTCTAAAAACAAATTGATATTACCGAATTCGTATTCACCGCGGATAGTAGGGCGCAGGTGATATTTTAAATGCTTTTCTTCTTGTGATTTTAAATTTATAGAAAAATGAAAATCCCGCATCTGAAACTGAAAAGGAATTTCATCGTAAACTTCTATTTTCAATTTTTGGTTGGAAAGATTTTCCACACTCAGGTTGATTTTGTTTTCATCGCCAAGGGAAAAAACTTTGGGGAGATTCCGACGGGCTTTAATTCTTATGTTGGGATGAAATAACAAGACGGCATCCACCAAAGTCAGTGCCAAAAGCAAAGTCAGCAAAGCCAGTGCAAACGGAAATAAAAATGGCAACGGAAAACTTAGTACAAAAACGCATATTACAATTCCGAATGCGTAAAAGAATCGGTTGCAAAGGAAAATATGTTTAAATGGATTTTTCATTTGTTATCTTAAAAAGAACGAAAATAAACCTACAAAAATTCATTACCAACTACCAGTTTTTACGATATAAACACAGAAAAATTCGCTGGGAAGGATGTTTTGAAGGGATTTTAATACCAAAATTGAGGGAATAAATTTACAGTTGGACTAATTTTCTATTCATATTTTTGTAATAAGTCATACACCTCCGGACATTGCTCCTTTACTTTTCCAATGACCTGTTTTTTAGCTTCCACATCATTTTCATAGCGATTCAGTGTGTTTTTAAAACAAGTATTCATTTCCTTTTGTACGGAATTGATTTCCTGGAAAAGAGATTTTAGCTGCTCCTGATCCGCAGTATTCCGCATTTGGTTCGTCAAAGTTTCCATAGAAAGCCCACATTGACAAAGTGATCCGGAATCCTCCTCCGGAGAAAGCGGTGCCGCACAGCCAAAACAAAAAAACAATAGTCCGATCAAAATGCGATTCATATCACTAAAATACTAATTCATTCAAATATAAACAAGATTTTGTATTTTTATCCTAAGAATTGATTTTTATCGTTTGAAAAAGTAAACCCCTGTAAATATGCCCTGGAATAAATCCTCATGGCTGTGGTGTTTGTTCTGCTGTTTACTCTGTACAAAGGTATTTGCCCAGGAAATCACCCTGAGGGTAGAACGCCTGAATCAGGCAGGAGAAGAATCCAAATATTCGGCTTTTAGCATCGCAGAAGATGCTAAAGGGTTCCTGTGGTTTGGGGTAGAAAACGGATTGGAACAATATGACGGATATGGATTTGTTGGTCATCAGCCCTTTGCAGAAGCCGGCGTTCCTGCCAATCCCGCCGATGAACGAGTGACAGATATGGCACTCGATCCGGAAGGCCGCCTTTGGTGTGCTACCCCGGAAGGCGTTCGGGTATTTGATCCCCTTTCTAATAAACGATTGCTTCAAAAAAAACTCCTTCCTCTCGAACATACCATTATTGATAAGATTATTCCTACTTCAGCAGGTGTTTTTATTTTCTCGTGGGACGGCCGATGTTTTCATTTTCAAAATGAAATTCAATCCATTTCCCTTCCCGGTGAAGGTAAAATTTCTAATATATTTGAAATTAATAATAAAATATGGGCGCTGGGAAATGACGCCGGGTTTTATACTTTTCAAAATGGTCAATTCTCCGCTGGGCGACAAACCCGATGCCCGGACTTATTGGTCGTGCCTTCCCTCTTAGCCCAAATGCCGGATACAGAAGGTTTTATCTGGGCAGTATACGACAATGGCCTTTACAGGCTTAGCCCGGAAGCCGGAAAATGCGAAAAACAATTTTCCCTGAATGACCTCCATCCCAAAGTGCTTCATGTTGATCCTTTTGGGATGATTTGGATTATTGATGATAGAAATAAGATATACAATTTTTCTTCTTTTGATAAAAAACTGCAACCCGTAAAAACCGAGGGAGAAATTGTCATGGGACACGCGCCTGAGATTTTTCAAAAAGGAGATCTCATGTGGTTGTTGTCAGATAAAGGTATATATAAAATACAAAGATTCGGATATGATTTTAGGGAATATGAAATGGGTGGAGCTGCCCCCGTTCAGGTATTAGCCCAGTCTGAAAATAATGTATTATTTATAAAAAATAATGACATTTATTTTTATGAAAATAGTAGCGGAAACCTACAGGCTCACCCGAAACAATCGCTAACCTCCCTAATTCCCCTGGCTGAAATTTCCAGTGCAACTGCTGATGAAAAGGGCAATTGGTATTTCATTGGAGAATCCTTTGATGTGGTCTTTTGCAATAATAATCTGGATAACTGCAAAACGCTTCTTTCTAAAAATAAGATTGCAAATATATTAAATGTACTGCCGGATGGAAGCAGGGTATGGTTGGGGACAAAAGCGGGTTTGTTTATTTTAAAAGATGGAGTTGTAGAACTATTTGAATATCCTGCTCAGGAACACGATCTTTCCGGTGCAGATATTCAGGTCTTAAAAAAAGCAAGAGCAGGTGGACTTTGGGTCGGTACCAAACGACAGGGACTTTATTATATCAATCAGGAAGGTAAGATTGATAAGCATTTTTATACAAATTATACGAAAATTAATGATGTAAAATCCAGAACCCGAGTATTTATTGGAAGTATAAAGGCACTTTGTGAAACGACCTCCGGCATTTATCTTCTGACTGGAAAAGATATAAAGCGATTGCTGCCAGAAACCAGCCGTTTTCAAGTGTTGCCAATACTGAGAGAGGAAGGATTGGAAAAAATTGAGGGGATTCAGGCGCAAGAAGGATTTTTATGGCTGACTTCTCCTCAGGCAATGTTTAGAGTAGATACTATTGATTTTATAGAAAAAAAATATGTGTTCAATTTAAATATAGAAGATTCACTTTCCACATACAAAACGATTCTGTCTTCTGATGGTCAGCTTTTTATAACTACATCAACCAATACACGCAGTTTTTTTCCGGGCAAACAACCGGGCGCAGGATTGCCACCATCTATCAATATTACCCGATTCAAAAAATCCGGGGAAGATCAAACAGAAGCAGCAACCCAAATCCGAATGGGAAAGGCTGTGCATATTTATCCCGGAGATAAGGATTTTTCATTTGAATTCGCCTTGTCAGATTACGGTATCCCCGAGGCTAACCAGTTTTATTATAAGCTGGAACAAAGTGATATGTCAGAAGAATGGAAAGCCGCAGGTACCAGCCGACAGGTGACGTATAATGCCAGAGTCTTATCCGCAGGGCAGTACACTTTTTCTGTAAAAAGTATTGCGAGTAATCAACGGGCAGCCAGAGAGGTACTCGAAGTTCCCATTATTATCCATGAAGTTTTTTACAAACAACTTTGGTTTTTCTTTTTGGTTTTTGCTTTGGTCTCATTGATTGCCTATGCTTTATATCGGTATAATTTAAACCAGGCGATTGCCTACGAACGGCTCCGCACCAAAATTGCAAGTGATCTTCACGATGAGCTAGGTAGTTCTTTGACCCGTATTAATATGTATGCGCAGCTGTTAAAATCCGGAGTTTTTTCTAAAAAACCAGAAAAAGCAACAGAAGCACTGGATAATATTGCTTCCGACAGCCGGGAAGTTGTCAGTATGATGAGTGATGTCGTGTGGTCTATTGATGCCCGAAAAGAAAAAATGAGTGACCTGTTGGATAGAATGCGAGAGCACGTAGATCAAATGCTTAGTCCCAGAAATATTCACTATGAGTTTTTGGCAGATGATTTTCCCGCAGAGAAAAAGGTAGATTTGAATATCCGGCAAAATGTTTTATTAATTTATAAAGAATCTATAAATAATATTGCAAAACATTCAGATGCAGATAAGGTCGAAGTCCAACTTAAAAATGAGAAAGGCATTTTTATCATGCGGGTTAAGGACAACGGAGTAAAACCTTCAACCAATAAAAACGGTACGCGGCTTGGATTGAAAAATATGGAAATGCGTGCCAAAAAAATCGATGCAACGTTAAGCATACAAAATGGGCAAGGCTACGAAGTCACTTTGAAGCGGAAAGCATTTTGTTGATATTTAAAGGGTAGAACAAGTCTAATGACCCGGATGCCCCCTCCGGTCAGCAATTTACACCTTGATTTTTTAAATCCCATGTTTATGGGATTGTAAACTGCACAGATATATTTTAGCTTTGACCTACTTTAGCTCACAGATTAAAAAATAAATTAACGGGGCAACTAAAACAGAATCACCATGTTGAGAATCGGAATTATAGAAGACGACCCCGTCATTCGAGAAGGATTGGAAGCATTCCTTCTGGCAGAAGATAAATTTGAATATGTAGTAGCAGAGGGTTCCGTCGAGGAATTTTTGGTACACCTGGAAAACAAGCAGTTTGATGTCGTTTTATCGGATATTGGATTGCCGGGGATGTCAGGTATAGAAGGGATTCCCTATCTAAAGGAAGCCAATCCTGATGTAGATATCATCATGTTGACTGTGTATCATGATTCTGATAGAATCTTTAAGTCACTTGTTGCCGGAGCTATTGGATATTTATTAAAAAATACTCCGCTACCGGACATCGAAAAAGCCATCTTTGATATCAATAAAGGTGGTTCGCCTATGTCACCAACTATTGCACGGCAAGTGATTGGGCATTTTCAAAATCGACAGGCCGAGAAAAAGGAACGGGCAAAAGCATCTGTGTTAACGCCCCGCGAGCGAGAAATTGTAGATGGTATCGTAGATGGCTTGTCCTATAAAATGATCGCCAATCGATATTTTATTTCTATAGAAACGGTACGGCAACACATAAAGAATATTTATCGAAAATTGCATGTAAATTCAAAAGCAGAAGTGATTACAAAATCGCTGAAGGGCGAAATTTAAAAATAAACTATTTCTGTTTTTCAAAATATAAAGGCTTACCTGTTACGGCAGGAACGTGTAAGGATTACCACCATTTTTTAGTGTTTAGCTAATTTTGCGTTTTTGAATGTGACAATCAACCTTGTATTTTACCTTATGCGCTAGGGCATTTACGGGTAGCCTTTTTTCTTTCCTCCTAATTTTTTATCGAGATAATCGATAAACTCCCTGATTTTATTGGAATGGGGTATAAATATCCCATGAATATGGGATAGGTAAACCGTCCCATGAATTGTAGCTTTGTATAGGAAAAATGTTTCTATTAGGATTATTCCTTAGAGATAGAAATTCTATTGATAAAGCTTTGTATACCTTAAACCCCCATCTTATGTTGTATTTGCTTTTTATCAAAGACAAGTTATTTGCTTTTGAACAAACACAAAAGCCCACGATGCTCCGAATAGACGGACGGCATTTTGTTGAAAACTGGGAATCGTCTGGTGCGATGCGGATTTATTGGAATAAAATATTTTCTGTTTTCATCCGTCATCACAAAGCCTCCGGACACAACTGGAACGAGCCTTTTGATCTGTTTGTCCTTATTGAAAATCTGGATAGCAAACAGGAAGAAAAGATATGGCAGTTCTTTCGAAGCCTCAAATCGAGCCGGGTCATGCACATTGGAAACTGCAAGCCTGTCTCCTGGGAAGCCCTCCCGGAATCCGAAGCTGTAAGACATACAGTCGAGGTGGTTATTCGAAGAGAACGCGAGCGAAAGGCACGAGCAAAAGTGGCCAGTTTATCCCATTTAGCAAGATTGCACAAAGAAAAAATTCTGGCTTCGGGAGCATAACTTGTCCTAATTAACAGGATATTATGACCAGTGCGGAACCAAAAAAACAAGTAACGACCCATCACCTGAAGGCTACTTCTGAATTGTATGAAGTCCTTTCTGTTTTTTCTTCATCGGATTTTCCCATGAAGAAAGTTAAGATTTTTAAAACAGGTGAAATAAAGGTAGTTCGGTTTCAGGAAGGGGCATCACTTACCCCGGCCTTCAAAGCACTGTATGATAAAGAATTGAAATACTATCGCGAGTTAAGTGACTTGATTCAGGTAAAAGAAGGATGGGTATATTCCCGTACTTTTTTTGAAGGAGAAAGTCTCAAAGATTTTTCACAGCGATATAAATATTATAAAAAAAATAAGTTTAGTGATTTTAGCAGCAAAGATCTAAAACTAATCCTAAATGTATGGAAAGAGATCAACCTGCTTAGTGTTACACATAATAATCTGAATGAGCGCAATATTTTAGTACAACCTCATTTAGGATGGTTCTCTAATGAACCCAAAGTAAAACTCGTGGATTTTACAACTGAAGATTGTAGTGAACAGAAAATGCGGGCAGATGTTCACGGGATATTTTCCAGACTACTTGGGAAAGAAACGTATGATATTATTTGTAACAAATATATGGTGACTCAATGAAACCGCTGGATAAAAGCATACAACATTTAGAACAAGATGTTCGAAAGCTGGAAGCCAGAGAGCGACTGAGAAGAATGCTTTCCATAGCAGGCGTAGCCTTAGTTGGTCTGACCGGACTGTTGCTTTTTTATTCCCTTACAGGAAATAGTGCGCAATATGTCCATCTGAATGCAGCGGATGGATTGACCTCCGGAAAAGTTGCGGCCACCTTGAAGAAATTTAGTAACGGCCAGGTAATAATTAATTATCAACCTGGCATTCCAGCAGATACAATAGCCTCAATGGAGGATTATTTTGCCCGTTTGATGGAATCTGTTACAGCCACGGAAGAAGAAAGTTCCTCTATTGTTGAAAATGAAATTTACGAACAACTCAAACCCGATGGTCGCCTGCTTCCAACTTCTTCAAAAGCAAAAGTTGGTAAGCAAATAAGGGCAGGAAAAATTGAAATAACGGAAAAAGAAGATATTTCCACAGTCAATGTTAGTAAAGAACCTAAAATTGTGGAAAATAAATCAAGCTTACCTGAAAAAATAAATTTGAAAAATAATAATTTTGAGTTTACTGGAAATGAAAAAGGCCAAAGCTCTGCAAAAGCCATTTCATTAGAAGAGAAAAGGCAAGCGTACAAAATTGAATCATCTTCTGGTTTTGTTACGGGAAATGCCAAAACCCCATATGTCCTTCCTGCCGCCTCACCTGGCGATGAAGGCACTTTGTCGGAATTGGAGAATACCAAATCTCAAGACCCTGAAGTTCTTTTGGATAAATTATCCCAAGAGAAGCAACAGCCTGTTGATGTTATTAAAGAACCAACAGCAGCCTCAGTTTTGGCTAACGACATTGATGCTACTAAAAAAAATGAACAAAAATTAAAGGGTAAATCTTCTGAAAAAAAGAAGAAAAAGATCTTCAATATAGTTGAACAAATGCCGGATTTTCCAGGTGGAGAGTCTGCTATGTTTAAGTATATGAATAATAATCTACGCTATCCTGATGCAGCTCTGGATCACGATGTCGAGGGGAAGGTGTATGTGCAGTTTGTTGTGCAGGCATCCGGAAAGCTAAAAGAGGTTAAAGTACTTCGAGGGTTAGGATTGGGTTGTGATGAAGAGGCCGTACGTATTGTGAAGAGTATGCCCCGATGGAATCCCGGAATACAGTTTGGCGATAAAGTACCGGTGCGTTATACGATTCCGGTTATTTTTAAAATAAAGTAATTGATATAATAAAAATAACCTTGCAAAGGCAGTCAATGGTTGTTTTTTAAAGATATGAAAGATGTTGGTGGAAAGCACTTAACAATGGCTTATGGGGTGCCACGTTTTGTGCTTTTCCATCCAACTTTGATTGGGTTTTTGCAAAGACAGGCTAATGGGGTGCCTGATTGCAAACCAATAAATCCAATCAGCATGGTTGGCAAGAAGTACAGGTTAATGGCTAATGGGGTGCCAGATCTGTGCTTTAGCCAACATTTTGAAAGCAAAGAAAGCATTGTCGGCAGAAAAGTCGGCCAATCAATGTTTTAATTTTGCTTTCGCTCGTGTTCGATCAATAAAACCAATATTGCTTACGAGGTGCTAAAGGTTTTAAAAATCAACACACAAACTGAAAGGAAAGTATTGGATGTTGGACAAATGGGGTGCCACATCCATGCTTCCTTTTTTTTAATGAGGTTACTTAAAAGATTTATTTACACTAAGTTTAACTAAGGGGGGTTTGGTGTGTGGTTTTCTGGATGAGAATATTAAGTGTTGTATTCCTCAAATTTATTAAAATCCTCTAATACTTGCTTACCTTTTTTTCTTACCTTTATATAATATACGTTTATAATATTTTTTATTAAAAAATTTATGGAACATTCTTCTTTCACTGGAGAGATGATTGTTTTATATTTTAATGTAATATAAATTTTCATTGCTTTTATAAGAAATTAATTTCTAATTCTTTAAAAGAAGTAATAAAAGGATTCTTATAGTTTTTTTTAGCCAGTAAAGTTTTTTTATTAAATGCACAGATATTTTTATTATAAAAAAATATTAATATTTAAACAAGTCATTTTTTTGT
>JAHDCK010000169.1 GCA_020629915.1 Saprospiraceae bacterium | reverse complement strand
GGAGCCTTAATGGTTACAGAGATTGCAGGAGCTAAATTGATTGCTCCATTCTATGGAGCTTCTTCCTTTGTATGGACGGCTATATTAGCAACTACGGTAGCTAGTTTATCTCTTGGTTATTATCTTGGAGGAAGATTTTCGTACAGTACAGGAGATATTTTAAAAATTTTAAATGCTTCTTTGTTACTCCCTTCATTATTATTGTTGGTTTTAGGGTGGTGGAGCGCACCATTATTGCAAATGACGCTTAGCTTGCCCATGTTGCCTGGTCTGCTATTGGGATCGGTGTTGCTTATTTCTATACCTGTTTTTGCTTTTGGTATGGTTACCCCTTTACTAGTTCAATACATGACAAAAGCCAGTCAATACGCAGGAGAAATGGCAGGTCGATTTTATGCTGTTTCTACAGCAGGGGGAATAATTTTTACTTTAATCTACGGTTTTTATATTATTCCCTTTTTAGGGTTGAAAACCGGATTGTTAATAATAAGTATTTTGTTATTTATTGCTTTTTTATGTATTAGGTTTATGTTAAAGCCTGCCACAGATTAAATGTAGGGATAATTTGGTTTACTAGAGTGGGAACTATTCAAAAGTTAATTTATGTAATTATGATTAATAAAATATGTTTTCTGTTGGTTTGTGTTTTGTTCATTGGGTGTTTAGGGAGTTCGCTAGACCCCGGAGAAGCGGGATTAAAGCTTACAGTTCAGGGAGGAAATAAGGGTTTTTTTTATATTAATGAAATTATAGGGTTCAGGAAAAATAAGGTAGATTCTTTTCGTCTTGATAAAGATTTTTCTTATGTTTTAAAAACGGATATTGGTCAATCTTCCATTTATTCAATTTCAAATAATGTTAATAATAAGGAGATCTATGTGTTCCTCGAAGAGGGGGCCTGGACAAATATTAATACCTCCTTAAAGGATTTTGATAATTATAAACTTGATGGTGGAGAAAGTTCAGAAAAACTGAAAAACTTTTTTGATGACTTGAAAATAAAACAACGAGAACATTCTGCTGTAAAAAAACTTATATCGGAAAAACGCAAAAAAGAAGGAAAAGAATGGGTATATGATGGAAAGGGAATTGAACTGGAACGAAGATATGATGAAAAGTACATGGAGATAAAGTCGTATATAAAAGATTTTGTGAATGAAGAGCAGGTAGAAGAACTGAAGTTTTTAGCTTTGACTCAGTTGAATTTGGAGGAAGATATGTATTTTATATATAAAAATAGTCAAGTATCAAGTGGCTCTCCCTTTGTGTTAAATGTGCAGGAAATTGTAAATGGTTTTCGACAAGGTATGATAAACAATATTGATTTTAATGTTCAATTAAATGATATAAATCAAAAAAGATTTTCCTGTGTTGATCCTAATAAATTGACCCTGCTTTTTTTCTGGGCATCCTGGTGCCATTCCAGCAAAGAAGATATTGAAAGAATTAATAAATTATATGAAAAAAATAAGGACAAATTGAGGGTTATCGCTTTTTC
Source organism: Saprospiraceae bacterium (assembly GCA_020629915.1). Classification (GTDB taxonomy): domain Bacteria; phylum Bacteroidota; class Bacteroidia; order Chitinophagales; family Saprospiraceae; genus JAHDCK01. Next base: position 8,165 of record JAHDCK010000169.1, on the reverse strand, counting down.
GTTAGATAAGAACCAAAAGCAATATCAGGAGGGAATAAAAGAACTGAACTTTTACCCAGATTTCCATTACTGTCAATTTAAAGGATGGGATGATCCACAATACAGAAAATGGGGGTTTGGATTTTTGCCCTCAAATTTTCTTTTAGATCAAAAGGGAAATTTACTAGCAAAAAATATGAGGGGTGAAGAGTTAGATAGTTTTTTTAATAATCAGTCGAATTAATGAAAAAATCAATTCATCAAAATTATATATATGCTGCGCTTGTTGCTGAAGGTTTTCTTGTAATGGCAATTGAGTTGTTAACCCAAAAATCACTGGAACCATTTTTTGGGAATACTTTATATATATGGGCTTCTGTTTTGAGTTTAACCTTGTTTTTTATTACCTGTGGATATTACATGGGAGGAAGAATTTCTGTGTCAAATGCTAATAGGAAAACCTTGTTTCGTTTATTTTTTTTAGCAGCTATTGGAACCGCATTAATCCCTGTTTTTGTCGCTTTCAGTTTGCCTGTACTTGAACGGCAAGATAATTTATATTTTTCTTCTATCTTTATAACTTCACTTTGCCTGGCTTTGCCACTTACTAGCTTGGCTTCTATCCCTCCTCTTGTGATTCGGCTTTTTACAGAAAAAACCCAACAGGCTGGTCAAACTACAGGTTTAGTTTTTGCCCTCTCAGCGCTAGCGGGAGTTTTTGGGACTCTGATTACAGGCTTTCTTATTATTCCTTTTCTTGGAGTAAATTTACCTTTAATAATTATCTCAATTATATTAATAATATTGGGGTTATTCTTTGCAGAGAATAAAAAAATGGCTCTTATTGCTGCATTTTCTATTTTGTTAATTGGAGGATTAATCAATTTTAATATTTCAGAAGAATCTAATAGAGAAAAAAGAAATATAGTATTTAAAGAAGATGGATTGATGGGTAAAATTGCAGTATATGATCGTCAGGCGGGTGCCGATGGTAAATTTCATAGAATGCTGATGGTGAATAATATTGTACAATCCGTTATACAGGGAGGGGATAATTCGGCAACCTCACTTTATAAATACGTCCATACAGTAGCAGCTCTTTCCTCTACTTTGCAAAAAAACAGTAAAATCCTAACCTGTGGATTAGCAGGAGGATCATTGGTTTCAGAGTTTAGCCGGATGGGGTTTACTGATTTAGATGTAGTAGATATTGATCCGCGAATGTATGAAGTGGCAAAAGAATATTTTTATTTAAATGAGAGTAAATTAAATTTTATATCAGATGATGCTCGACACTATTTGATGGCAACAGATAAAAAATATGATATGATTATCATTGATATTTCTGCTGCCGAAAGTCAACCTACCTATCTTTATTCCGTAGAATGCCTCAAAAGAGTTCGAGAAGTATTAACCCCTAATGGATTTTTGGTCATAAATTTTCAAAGTCCGGTGAATGAAAACAGATCGAATCCGGGAAATTTAGTTTATCAGACCATACATCATTCCGGACTTTCTCCACGGATAATTACAGGTGAGGAAACTGGCTATGATGATATTATTTATCTAGGATTTAAAAATAGTAAAACCTCGGAAAAGCTAATCGACATTAATCGGGTAAACTCCTGTTGTTTGCTTGTTCCTCATGTAAAAAAATTAGTCAATCAGGAAAACATAAAAACTTTAGCTATTCTAAATCCACCAGTTTTTCTCAAGGATGATTTGCCTGTATTGGAAATCATTAAAGCAGAGGAGTTGACTAAGCAAAGAATGAGGAATCTAAAAGAGTTTAGCTATTAGGAGTTTAATCATTTTATTATGAAAAAAATAAAACTTTTATATTTTATATGCTTTTTTATTCCTTGTATAGCAATTGGGCAATCCTTGCAGCTTGAACCTCTTTATAATGTCCCTGTTTTTGATTCTATCATGGAAAAAAGTTTTAGTAGCTGGACAGGAGGGTTTAATGCTGTTAATATCAATACTGCCGATTTGAATTTAGATGGACATTTTGATATCGTAATATATGACTTACAATTTTCAAATATATTTCCTTTTTTAAATGCCGGAATTCCGGACTCTGTTAATTATATTTTCAGCCCGGAATACAAAAGTAATTTTCCACAAGTAGGAGATTGGATGGTTCTGGCAGATTTAGATCAGGATGGATATTCTGACATGGTCACACCTGCCTCCGATAACATAATGGCTGCAAGCCCGGTTTCTTTATACAAGGGAAATGTCTTACCAGATGGAAGTCTTGGCTTTACCTTATTTGTGGATACAATCCTGCATTTGGATGGAGGAGAATTAAAACCAATAATGAACCCAGTTGCTACTCTCCCGGTCATAAAAGATATCGATAATGACGGAGATATGGATTGGCTGGGTATAAAGCCAAATGGTTTGCCTGAAAAAATTTATTATTATAAAAATTTTAGTATAGAAACCTCCGGCACACCAAGCGGTTTGGATTATGTTTTGGAAGATGACTGCTTTGGAAATATAAAATTAGTACAATCTTTAGCCGTCGAATTGGGTGGAAGTGCCTGCCCGGGTTTTCAATCCGGTACTTCTGGTCTCCTCCATGATCGGAGCCATACATTGGCATTATACGACTGGGGTAGTGATGGAGATCTGGATCTGTTTACCGGACATTACCTTTATCCTACCATTAACAGGTTAGAAAATGAAGGCAATAATAATACGTTTGTTTTTAATATGCAGGATACTGTTTTTTCCCCGCAGGGACTTTCATTTGAAGTTGCTAATTACCCAGCTCCTTCCTTTATTGATTTAAACAATGACGGCTTGGAAGAATTAATAATTGCTCCAAATGATATATATGATTATTATAATAAGAACCAAATAAAATATTGTAAAAATACAGGTGTTCCGGGGGCAGATTTTTTGCCACTTTCGAGGGCTGTTTTTGCCGACTTATCCGATGTGGGGGAGTTCTCCGATATAGAATTTTTTGACCATAACCAGGACGGGCTTCTCGATATTTTGGTGGGAGGTGTTGAAATTACCAATATTCTGGTAGGAAATAATTTAAACCCTGAAACCAAACTATTATTATTTGAAAATATTGGTTCTGAAACGGCGCCTGAATTTCAATTAATAGATACTGATTATATAAATTATAGCGATATTCCACAGGAATATGGAGTTTATCCGGTTACAATCGATCTGGACGGTGACGGGGATAAAGATTTGCTAACCGGTGGACTGGACGGGCAGCTTAAATTTTTTCGGAATAATGCGCCCCTAAACCAACCTGCCGACTTTGAATTAATTACGGAATCGTATCAGGATATAGATGTCGGGAATTATGGAGTACCGGAAGTTTATGACGTAAATCAGGATGGATTACTTGATCTCATCCTTGGAAATGAACAGGGATTTCTTCATTTGTATATCAATGAGGGGACTTCTTCTAATCCCGAGTTTGTTCTAAAAAATGACTTTTGGGGTGAGGTGGATGTTCGTTTGTTGGGAGCCACAACCGGATACAGCATTCCTCATATTTATGAAGAGGATGGAATGATGCATTTACTTGTTGGTTCGGAATCCGGAGAAATTTATCATTATACAGGAATAGAAAATAATATAAATGGTACTTTTATGTCTGCTGCCGGCAGTCCAAATAATTTTAAAATTGGTACCTATTCCTCCGTTTGTAGTGCAAAACTTTTTGGAGAAGATAAGCCAAGAGTTTTTTCATTCGGAGGAAATCGGGGTGGAGCTTTTCTGTTTACTCAAGAAGATAGTATGATTACAAATATAAAAAATATTGTTCAATCAATTGCTGTTTATCCTAATCCAACCAACTCCCAAATTGTACTGGAATTTGAAAACTCAACATACCCTCAGGGCGTAATTGAAATTTCTGATGTTTTTGGGAGAAAGATATTTAAAAATACAATTCAAACGACAGCAGGGACAAATATGCACACTTTAAACCTTTCAGGTAGCACCGGAATCTACTTCGTTACCCTTACCATTGGTGGCGAACAGTATGTAACTAAAGTGCTGAAAAAATAAAATTTAAATAAAAAATTAAATGTTTTAAAAAGCCCTTCCGGAGACAACCGGAAGGGCTTTTTTTATTAGACCCATTTTTAGAAATTTTCAAAGTGAAATTGTCACAATAATTTTACTTTTTCATTCTTTTTATTATAATTTCATTTCTGATTTGGTTAATGTTAGTGTCACAAAAAAAACTAAAATCTACTTGTTACTTTTGTCGTACCAAATATTTATTTGTTACTTAGTGTAGTGACAAATTATTAATTAAGCCTCCCCGAAAAAAGTCACGCCAAATTCTTGTTTCTAGCCAAAATAGAAGAATAACGTTCCTTCTTTACTTCCCGCGCTATTTAGTGACTGTGAAACAATAAAAAAGATATTTTTTAACCATTAACCAGTATATATTATGAAAAAAACAATTTTTACATTGTTTGTATTTTTTCTGTTTGTGTCCCTTGGATATTCCCAAAGTAATCCAATGCATAAACCTAACAACCATCAAAAAGAAGAAGTGCAAAAATCAACCGCACCAACGGTTGAGTTCAACTTGCTTAAAAAAGGTGAAAAGCAGCAAGAGCTTTTTTCAGGTGAGCAAAATTTTATGCAAAATCTGAAAGAAACAAATCTTGCTGCCTACGAATCCTACTTGCTAGAGCGAAATCATTTTAGAGATTTGATTTTAAAAGAACAGGATGCAGAAACTCCTCCAACTCAAAAAGCAGAGCTGAGAGCGGAAATTTTGAAAATGCAAACCCGACTCGGGGTTCAGTAATTCTTAACCTTTAAAATCAATTTTAAAATGAAAAAAATACTTACACTTTGTTTTTTATTATCCACCCTTTTATCTATTGAGGTAAATGGACAATGTACGGGTAATACTTCCCAATATCCCTCTGGAACAGTAAATGCTGGTACAGGTGATGCCGTGACCATATCTACTTGTAATTATACCTCTGAATATTCTGTTATTACAGGCATTACAGCTGGAGAGGATTATACCTTTACTATTACAGGTGGTCATTACATTACTGTTGTTCAGGATGGTGTTACTTTAGATCATGCAAGCGGTACCGTAACTGTAACGGCTGCTTCCGGAAGTGATATCACCGTTTATTGGAATGAAAGTGCAGCTTGTGATACAGCAACCGGCTGTGAGACAACAACTGTGCAATGCACAACTTGCACGCCTCCGGCGGCACCTACCTGCGCTGATGCCGTAGCTCTAACACCTGGTACTCAACAATGTGATGATACTGCAAATGGAATCGGTGATTTTATTGATGACGATGGCCCTTGTGGCTTCTCCTCCTACGATAACGGGGACGACTTTATCTTTTCATATACTGCAACTGCTGCCGATGATGGAATGCTGCTGACCGCTACTTTGGATGGAACCGAAAATAGCTGGGCAGGGATGTTTGCCTATGAAGGCTGTCCTACTGTTCTGGGAGGAACCACTGATGTTTGTGCTGATTCTGATGCAACAAGTTCTCCAGGAGATCAGGTTTCCATTACTTTGACGGAAGGTACTACCTATTATATTCATATTTCCACCTATCCTTCTCCCCAAAATACTGCATTCTGTTTAGATGCAACTATTGGTGTAGCACCACCAGAGCCGAATACACCCTCTGATATGTGTGCAGCTCCAAATCCATTATGTGCAGATGCACCAGCCGTTTATGCCGCAAATACGACAGGTACGGCAGAAGCAGGTAATGATTACGGATGCTTATCCACACAACCAAGACCTTCCTGGTTTTATTTGGAAGTGGATACCGATGGGGATTTTTACTTTAGTTTGAATAATACGGTGGATCTCGATTTCGCACTTTGGGGACCTTTTGCTGATTATGCTACTGCAACGGCTGCTTGTGGTAGTCTTTCTGCACCCATTGACTGTAGTTATGTTGGTGGTAGTACCGTCGAAACCCCACAGATAACTGGTGCATTGGCAGGAGAGGTATACCTTCTTTTAGTAACAGCCTACTCAAGTACGCCTACTACATTTTCTGTTACCTCAGAAGCAGGTACGACAGGTACTACGAATTGTGCTATCGTAACTTGTGAAGATACAGAACCGATAACAACTTCAGGGCCAGGCGGAACTGTATGTTTAGGAGGTGGTGATGGTTTTTTAACGGCTACCTGCCCGGATGATGGAAATTCTTATGAGGTGGTCTGGTATGATGATGCTGCTTATACTATCCCTGCTACAGAAACTGTTTCCAATGATACCTTGATTATTCCAAATCCGGGTGGAACAACTCCGGTTACGGTTACAAGATATGCACAATGTGAATGTACAACAGGATTGACTGGCGGAGGAACGGTTGGTTTAACTTCAGGAGGTGCTGGTAATTTAGCTTCCTTGCGTTTGGCGGCTTCCTGCCCGTTTGGTTTGGACCCCGGATGTCTTCCATTAAGTGCCACATTACTTGATTTTGACGGCGAAGCTCTTGAGGCAGAAAACTTATTGACCTGGACAACCCTTTCTGAAACCAATAACGAATACTTTGAAGTGATGCGTTCTGAAGATGGGTTTAGGTTTGAAACGATTGGAAAGGTTTTGGGTGCGGGTAATTCAGTTGATGTATTGGATTATTCTTTTTCTGATGAAACGCCAGCTAATGTTTCTTATTACCGATTGAAAATGGTGGAATTTGACGGAGACTTTGAGTATTCAGGTGTTGTGGAAATCAGAAGAACGAAAACAAAAGCACCTTCTATCTATCCTAATCCTACTGAGGGAGGATTGACTGTAGAATTTGAAACAGTCAAACCTTCGGATGTAGAAATTGAAGTGACGGATGTACTTGGACGCACGATTTGTGCCCATACGATTTCTGCTAATTCCGGTATTAATTTTTATACAATGGATTTGAATAATAGTACAGGAATCTATTTCGTATCCGTAAAAGTAGAAGGAGATACTCATATTACTAAGATTTTGAGAAAATAATATTATAATAATATAAATTTAAAACCCATCCGAAAGATCGGATGGGTTTTGAATTTTTATCATTAACCTATTAAACATTATCACGAGAAGTTTTTTATGAAGGACAAATTGTAATTTTAAAAATAGGCAAGGCATTTTCCGAAAAGCATGAATGAGCGAATCCGTAGGATGAAAGTCCTTAAGGACTTTCAAGTGAATGAACCGCAAAGCGGATGGGGGGAATGCTACAGTTGCGGGAAATAACGCAGGATATTTTAAAAATTACAGTTTGGACATAATCAATTTCTCGTGATAATGTTTATTATACCGGCGGAAAAAAAACACACGGGGCAGCAAAGAGGTATAATTTTGAAACTATAATATGTTGTAAATTAATTTTTATTCCCATTCCCCCTGTACCGGCACATTTTTTATTTTTAAAAACTTCTCAATTTCCTGCTCGATGTATTTGCCGTAATTGGCTGAGTGCAGTTCCTTGACCAAAGGAAAAGTGCGCCCGTTTCTGAGTTTTATATTTACAGAAAACGCATATACAGGATTGCCATTACTTTCCCCTGTTTTATAGCGGCGTACAAAGAGCTGTTTAATGTCTTCTGCCAGAAAATGCTGGTCGCGCTGAACTAAAAAATTAATAGGTTTGTGTTCTACCGAAATGCGTTCTTCATCCACGGTGATATAAGTCGTGTTGATCAGTTGACCCACCGAGGCATATAAGAGATAAGCACCAACAAACAAAAAAGGAGCGAGAAAAATGATGGAACCTATTCCTCCGGAAAATAACATCATCATAAAGAAAAAACCAATAAATACATTCCAAATCAAGGCAAAAAGCAAGGTATAATGTTTAGCCGATTTTCGCCAGCTAATACTGATTTCCAACTCGCCCATCAGCTTGAGCATTTCTATCCCATTGGGAATCATAATTTCTTCCCTTGGATAAATCATTGGAACTTCTGTATTGGCCAACTCCTCTGTAAAGGTGAACAGATTATTACATTCCTTGCATTTGGCAATAGTTTTTGTAATATTTATATCATTATAATGTATAGGGAATTCACATTCCGGACAATTGAGATGCATAATTCAATGGTTCAATAATTCAATACTACAATACTACAATTTTTTTAAATATTTTAATAATTAAGTAACCGGCCACAATAATCTTTAAAATACTTTGAACGATTTTTTAATT
>JAHDCK010000168.1 GCA_020629915.1 Saprospiraceae bacterium | reverse complement strand
TTCACGTTTTCCTGTTTGAGGCAAAGGATTTTCCAAAAGAATATTTTACCTTGAAAGATGGATTGTATCAAGTTGTGCCTTAACTATATTATAATAAAATGTATAAAAATAAAAAAGTAATAGCAGTGCTTCCCGCATACAATGCAGCACTCACGCTAAAAAAAACTTATGATGAAATTCCATTTGATCTGGTGGATGAGGTCATTCTTTGCGATGATGCCAGTAAGGACGAAACGGTCAAACTAGCTAAACAAATAGGAATAAAACATATTATTCATCACGAGAAAAATAAGGGTTATGGAGGAAATCAAAAATCGCTTTACAACAAAGCCTTAGAACTTGGCGGCGACATTGTTATCATGTTACATCCGGATTATCAATATACGCCAAAACTAATTCCAAGCATGGTGAATATCATTGGAGAGGATTTATACCCGGTTGTTTTGGGTTCCAGAATTTTAGGAAAGGGAGCTTTGCGCGGAGGTATGCCTTTGTATAAATATATCGCTAACCGATTTTTAACATTGACACAAAACATATTAATAAATTACAAACTATCAGAATATCATACGGGTTATCGGGCCTTTAGCCGGGAAGTGCTGGAAACAATCAATTTCAATCAAAATTCTGATGATTTTGTCTTTGATAATGAAATGTTGTCGCAAATTGTCTATGCCGGATTTCACATTGCCGAGGTAACTTGTCCCACTAAATATTTTGAAGAAGCATCTTCCATTAATTTTAAAAGAAGTACAGAATACGGGCTGGGTGTTCTGAGGGTTTCCTTTTGCCATTTTTTGCAAAGAATAGGAATCGGAAATTTTAATATGTATAAAAGATTAAAATAATCTTTACAATTTTCGGACGAGCACATCTCGTATGGCTTCCACCAAATTGCTATGCTTAAATTGAAACCCCGCACCCAGAATTTTTTGAGCAGAGGCTCTCGTACTGTTTAGTAACATTGTAGACATTTCGCCCATCGCCATTTTTAGGGCAAAAGCAGGTGCGGGTAAAATCAGGGCCGAAATATTTTTTGCTTTGGCGATTGCCTGAGTGATTACTTTCAATGTTTCCGGTTCAGGAGCAACGGCATTATAAGTTCCTTCAATTTTATTTTCTATAGAAAAAATAATCATACGACATAAATCCTCGATATGTATCCAGGGATAATATTGTTTTCCATTGCCAAAATAATTTCCAACACGAGCGGCAAAAGGCAAGAGCATTTTTTGCAAAGCACCACCCCTGGTAGAAAAGACAATACCGACCCGAAGCACTGCTGTTCGGATGCCTGTCGCCTGAACCTTTCCAATTGCATTTTCCCATTTCACACAGCATTCTTCTAAAAACCCATCGCTTCCCGGCGATGCCTCTTCACTCAACCACTCCGTTCCCCTGTCCCCATAAAATCCTACTGCCGAAGCTGCAATATAACTTTCTGGTTTTTTATCATATTTTAAAATATATTTTTCGATTAGGTTATTGGATTGGGTGCGGCTGGAAACGATAACTTCTTTACGTTTTTTTGTCCACAGGCGATCGGCGATTCCTGCTCCGGCCAGATTGATAATGATATCGGATTCCTGCCAGGCTTTTTCATCAATCGTTTGGGCTTTGAGATCCCAGGCAAAAGCTGGAAACTCCGCATTCGGATTGGCTCTGCGGCTCAAATGCCAAACCCGATACCCTTTATCTCTAAGCATAATACTAAGTAATTGTCCAACTAACCCGGTTCCGCCACCTATAAGCACTGTTTTCATATCTGCCTTTTTATAAAAAACAATACACAAAAGGCTAAGTTCATCCAAATGCCCTTGATTTTTCATAATTCTACTATTAAAACCAGTTTTTTTGTAGAAATTTGGAAAAAAAGGAAATTCTCCCAACCATTTTGGGTTGAGGTTTCGTTTTACCAAACAAATCATGAAGTTTCATCCGGGAAATACAGATAAAGAATTGCTGGACGGCTGCATCCAAAAGAACAGGCTGGCTCAGAAGTATTTATATGAAAGGTATCTGCCTAAAATGATGGGGATTTGCCTCCGTTATGCTCAGTCCCGAAACGAAGCGCTGGACATTTTTAACCGGGCTTTTCTAAAAGTATTCAACTCTGCCCACCAATACATTCCTCGTTGTCCGGTTAGTCACTGGATAGCGGTGATTATTCGCAATGCGGCAATTGATTTCGTCCGGAAATATGCCCGGTATAATAAAATGGTGGATGTCAGGGAAGAAATTGCTCCTGATAAGCGTATTAGGAATGAAGCGATTTACGATTTGGAGGCACAGGATTATTTTAAAATCCTGCAAGGATTGCCTGCTAACAATCGGTTGGTATTTTCTATGCACGTAATAGATGGATTTAAACATCATGAGATTGCCCAAAAACTAGGCATCAGTGTAGGCACTTCCAAATGGCATTTGGCGGAAGCCCGAAAGAAATTAAAAAAGAAACTGACTAGAATTTCTAAAACAGAAAAAGAGTTGTTTTTTGTTTTTAATAATATAAAATATTCACTTGGATAAAATATGACATCAGAGGAGAAACTGCTACAAGAAAAAATAGAGGATTTTGAATATACTCCAAGCGGAGGAGAGTGGGAACAAATGGAATCCCTTCTGAATGAAAATATTCCTAACCGGACTTTTTATAAAATACATCACCTCATCGGGATGGGGATTGCTGCTTGTCTGATATTGTTTTGTGGTTGGGGCGGATTGCATTTAAACCCAAGTAGTCCTGCCAACGAAGCTTCTTTCGTTTTTGTACAAAACCCAACCCCCGAGATAGCTCCTTTGCAAAGTCCATTAAAATTAAAATTTATCCCCCACGGAAATGTTCTCCTCATCGATGGGGTAGATAACGATTTATTCCATGAAAATTTGGAAGCTACCCAAACGCCCAGCACGAAAAGAGTGGATAAGTTTTTACGTGACGTAAGTATCTAATGGGGTTTTGTATATTTGCATCCGAAAAAGAAGCAAGTCGCTTTTTTATATAGAATTGAAAAACCTTAAATATTTTTTAACCAACTAAATTAACTAAATCATGATCAAACCTTTGGCACTTCGTCCTCTCCTTATGTTCGGGTTTGCTTTGGTACTGGCAGTTGCCTTCCAGTCCTGCGCCAGCGAAACGGGCAGTGCATCTGCAAAAAGCAAAAAAGCCGGAGACAATTCGGTAACTATTCACATGGCAGCAGATGCCGATAAACTGAATCCCATCCTTTCCACTAGTGCAGATGCGACTTACGTAGAAGGAAATATGTATTCTGCGATGTTGAGTTATGATCCTCAGACTCTGGAGATTGTACCAATTATGGCGACTCAGAGAGCTAAGTTGACAGAAATCAGCGAGGGAGAATTTGCAGGAGGAATGTCATTAGAATGGGAGCTTCGCCCGGAATGTACCTGGGATGACGGTTCGCCGATAACGGGTCATGACTTTGTTTTCACCATGAAAGTGGTTAAAAACCCATTGGTACAAGCAGGCGTTATTCGTCCTTACCTGGAGTTTGTACAGAAGGTGGTGATTGACGAAGCCAATCCTAAAAAATTCACAGTTTATACAAAAGATAAATACATCCTTGCGGAAACGTTTATTGGTACATATCCAATTTATCCAAAGTACCTTTATGATCCCAAGGGTTTAATGAATGATTTTACTATTCCTGAGTTGAATGATAAAAACAACCTGAAAAAGCTCAAGAACGATGCAAAAATCAAGGAATTTGCAGAGGTATTTAATGCGCCTGCTACTTCCAGAGAAAAAGGTAAAATTGCAGGTTCGGGTGCTTATGAGTTTGGCGAATGGGAAACGGGTCAACGCATTATTCTAAACAGAAAGAAAAACTGGTGGGGTGATAAGGTAAGTGATAATAAATACCTCCAAGCCAATCCGGAAAAGATTATTTATAAAGTCATTACTGATCGAACTACTGCCGTTACTTCTATGAAAGATGAAGGGATGGATGTCATGAGCGATATTCTACCTGATCAATATCTGGAATTAAATGATAATAATCGTTTTAAGGGGTTATACAATCTTCATAAACCTATTGCTCCTTCTTACTATTATATCGGAATGAACAGACGCAGTCCTAAACTGGCGGATGTCAAAGTGCGTAAAGCATTAGCTCATTTGGTTGATGTGGATGAAATTTGTTCTGTAATCATGAACGGTTTAGCTCAACCAACTATAGGCCCAATTCACCCAAAGAAGCCCTACTACAACAGCAGTCTGGCGCGCATTCCTTTCGATCCAAATAAAGCAAAAGAACTACTTGCAGAGGCGGGATGGAAAGATTCTGATGGTGACGGTATTGTAGACAAAGAAATTGATGGGGAATTAATGCAAATGGAATTATCATACAAGTATAACTCCGGTAACCAGATGAGAGAGCAAATCGGATTGTTATTACAAAAAACGGCTAAACGCGCCGGTGTAAAAATCAATATTGAAGTAAGAGAATGGACCGTATTTCTGGATGATACCAAGCGCCGGGATTATGAGTTGTCTTCTTTAGCCTGGGTACAAGGGGCAGGGTTAGATGATCCAAAGCAAATATGGCATACCAGTTCTGATACGCCCGATGGAAGTAACCGGGTAGGATTCGGAAATTCGGAATCTGACAAACTGATCGATAAGTTGCGTGGGACACTGGATGAGGGAGAACGCAATAAATTATATAAACAATTTCAGGAGATGGTCTATGCTGATCAACCTTACATCTTCATGTTTTCACCCAAAGAGCGTATAGCGATTCACAATCGTTTTGATAATGCAAAACCATCGGCTATACGTCCTGGGTACTTTGAAACTTATTTTACTTTAGCCGGAGGAGCCTCCGTTGCTAAATAAATTTAAGAAAGCATATAACCTTTTCAAGAAATGCAGGCGGGTTTTGTGAATCCACCTGCATTTCTTAATTTACCAGCCTTTTATAAAAACCAGCTCATAATAGAATCAACTAACCTATGTTTCAATACGTAATAAAGCGGATAATTATTTTTATCCCTACGCTAGCCATCATTTCGCTTTTGGCGTTTGGTCTGAGTAAAACTGCTCCGGGTGATCCCGTGGAACTTTTAATTCGTGGTGGTATGGGAGCCGGTGATGCCGGACAACGATCTGATCTCATTGCCGCAGATCGCACCTATCAGGAAAAAGCCGAACAATTAGGATTAGATAAACCTGCTTTTTATTTCAGTTTATCCTCTGCCGCTTATCCGGATACTTTATATAAAATTCCTAAACAAGCAGAACGGGAAACATTGAGTCGCTTGGTTGCGGAAAATGGAAACTGGAATGAAATTTCTAATTATTATCACACCATTAGAAATACACAGCTAAAATCCTTTGAGGTTCCGGATACAATTGCTCCGGATCAGATGAAAAAAGTCCGGGTAGGGTTAAATGATTTATTATTAAACCCTTCGGATATAAAAATTAATAAAACCCTGGGGAAAATGGAAAAAGCTGTAGCGAAGGACAGTACGCTAAACGCTCTTTTCGCCTCCCAAATTTCTACCCTAAAAAGCAGTTATAGCGAAGTAAAAACAAAAGCAACCCCCAATAAAAATTATATCCCCGGTTTTAAATGGTATGGATTTGATAACCAGTATCACAATTGGATAACCAAGTTTCTGGTGGGTGATTTTGGATTATCGTATTTAGATAGTCGGCCGGTAGCAGATAAAATGAAAGATGCGTTGAAGTGGACATTGATAATGAATTTCTTTGCCATTTTAATCGCCTATTTGGTGTCCATTCCATTGGGTGTCCATACAGCAGTAAAAAAAGATTCCCGCTTTGATCAGGTTTCAACGGTTATTCTGTTTATTTTATATTCACTTCCTTCTTTCTGGGTGGCTACAATTTTAATTGTATTTTTTACAACCCCGGATTATGGAGCCTGGACGAATTGGTTCCCTACCGGAGGACTGGGAGATTTAGCTTCAGATGCTCCTTTCTTTAGCCGATTTATGGAGACTGGGTATCACCTTATCCTTCCTATTTTCTGTATAACGTATGGTTCACTGGCGTTTATTTCCCGTCAGATGCGGGGAGGAATGTTGAGTGTTATCCGCCAGGATTATATCCGTACAGCTAAAGCCAAAGGATTAGATGATAGCACGATTACCTGGAAGCATGCTTTTAGAAATTCTTTATTTCCAATTATTACGCTTTTTGCTTCAATTTTTCCGAGAGCCTTAGCAGGTTCTATTGTAATTGAAGTTATTTTTAGTATTCCCGGAATGGGTAGTTTGGCCTATGGTGGTATTATCGCCCGGGACTGGCCCATTGTATTTACCGTTTTGATGCTCGGAGCCATTCTGACAATGGTGGGTAACCTCGTAGCAGATATGCTTTATGCTGTGGTTGACCCTCGGGTATCTTATACTTCCAAGGCGTAATTTTTATTATTTTAAAAAATCAAATTAACAGAGATGATATTCGGAAGAAATAAAGAAAAAGAAATAGCCAAGGCGATAGAAGAAGGCAGAGTGGATCAGAGTTATTGGGCCATTGTAAAAAGACAATTTTATAAAAATAAACTGGCTGTTTGGTCTTTGAGGTTTTTATATGTTTTAATTTTTATTGGAATATTTAGTGATTTTATCGCTAACGAAAAACCTCTGTTTTGTACTATTAAAATGGATAGTGGAGAAGAAAAAACTTTCTCCCCTGTTTTAAAACAATATGCTGTCAATCTGGGACTAGCGAAGTGGGAGCCGGAATTTTTCCAAAAGGAATGGATTGATCACGAATACAAAACCCGGATTATGCCATTGATTCCTTATTCAGCTACCACTCAAGATACTAAGAACCGCTTTTTTGTTGGTCCATTTGATGATCAGGATGTAGAGTCCTGGCGATGGAGACATTGGTTGGGAACGGACAAACTAGGAAGAGATGTAATGGCCGGGATGGTAGCTGGGACACGTGTGGCTATGATGGTAGGAATTATTGCCATGACGATTGCAACGATAATAGGTGTATTTTTGGGTGCATTGTCCGGTTATTTTGGGGATGACAGATTGAAAATGTCAAGAGGCCGGGTGATTATGAATATTCTTGGACTCGTTTTAGGCGTTTTTTATGGATTCGTAGTAAGAGGATATGCGATTGCTGATGGTCTTGCGGATGGAAATATACTTCCCTTATTTACGGGATTTTTCATTATGTTTTTATGCATGATAATTGCTAATGTGTTTGCTTATGCCTTGAAGTTTATTCCCTGGATTGGAGATCGGGTGACGATAGCGATGGATATTTTGGTGATGCGTTTTATAGAAGTTATCAATTCTATTCCTGTTTTATTATTGATACTTTCTATTGTTGCGGTTGTTCCACCATCTATCTTTTTTGTTATGGTCATCATAGGTTTCATTGGCTGGACGGGGATAGCCCGCTTTATCCGTGCGGAGTTACTGCGTGTTCGCAATTTAGAATATATCGAAGCAGCACAAGCGATGGGCTTCAGCGAGTTGCGGGTAATTTTGCGTCACGCCATTCCCAATGCATTGACGCCAGTATTGATCACGATTGCCTTTGGTGTAGCATCAGCCATATTGACGGAGGCCTTCCTTTCCTTCCTCGGTATAGGTGTACGCCCGGAGGATGTGACCTGGGGATCACTCTTGAGTTTAGCAAGATCCAAGTTTGATGCCTGGTGGTTGGCGATTTTCCCAGGTGTTGCGATTTTTATAACCGTTACTTTATTCAACTTATTAGGAGAAGGATTGACAGATGCCTTAGATCCTCGACTGAAGCAGTAAGTTTTGTACGCAAAAAGTTGATCGCTTTTAAGGCTCTTTTTAATTTTTTTGTAATATTTTATAAAATACAAGCGATTCAGGTACTTTTTTTCTCTAAAAAGTTATAACTTTTTTGGTTATTCTGCTTTTTTTGTATAAAATTTTTTATATATTTGCCTCGAAAAGTTATTTATTTCATGGATTTCCTCATTTTTTTGGGGAATAAGTTGGATTTACCCTTTTTTGTTGGGAATTGTCCTTTTTTGTCAGGTTTTACGGTAGCTGCTTCATTGGCTGGGCAACCACTTCGATTGCAGGAAGTAAACGTAGAATTAACAGTCAAAAGAGCAAAGACCAAAAGACAAAGAGTAAAAAGCTTTTTCATGATTTTTATTTAAAATTGAAGGAAATTATTGATTTTGAAGAGAAAATAACTTGCCAAAAAGACCATAACCACTACTCAAAGCGGATATTTGCCTAAATATAAAGCTATACAACGTTTTTTTTCAATAATACTTGTTTTTAAAGATGGTAAAATATAGCTTTGCAAACCAAATTTTTCACCTATAAATTTATTGAACATGAACAAGGGAGATTTAATCAACAAAATAGCAGAGGATGCTAACCTTACAAAAGCCCAAGCTACCGAAGCCCTTAACTGTGTGCTCAACTCTGTTGCAGATACACTTAAAGATGGAAAAAAAGTAACTTTAGTTGGCTTTGGTACTTTCTCTACTTCTGAAAGAAGTGCCCGCACAGGTCGTAACCCACAAACAGGTGCTGAAATTAAAATCCCGGCCAGAACTGCTGTTAAGTTCAAGCCTGGTAAAGAATTAAAAGATGCTGTAAACTAAATTCAGTATTCTTTTGAATTGAAAAAGCGATGTATCCTTCCGGGTGCATCGCTTTTTCTTTGTATACTTTATTCAAAAAATTGATCGTAAATACTATCGTTCCCTTCCTTATTCGGGTCTTTGGATTTTGGAGGATTTGATTCTTCCGGGAGGTTATCTGTAATTGGATTGGAAATTTCCGGTTCGATGAATTCGCGATTGGAGATTGTTGGGGAAGTTTCAGTCTGAGGATTGATGATTTCATCCCCAATAAAAGGAGAATTGGCCTGGTGCTGTGCGATCATTTTACGTGAAAAATGAATTGCAATAAATAAGGTGACAAAAGTCAGGATCCCTAATCCGGGATAGTTGTTTTGAAGAATGAAAAAGTCATAAGCGCCATGTGCTAAAACAGCCAGAAAAAATCCCTGTAATTGGAGTTGCCACTTTTTTTCGGGGTTAAATTTTGCCAGACCAACGTAGTAACCCATCAAAACGGCAAAGGCAGCATGAGCCGGCACAGCAGTCAGCATTCTTAAAATGACAGTCCCCAATCCAAACTCAAAGGCATAAAGGACGTTTTCAAGGGTAGCGAATCCCATTCCAATCATAACGGCATAGACAATTCCGTCCATAGGCTCATCAAACTCCTTGGATGGATAAGCGTAAAATCTAAGGATAAAAAATTTTACAAACTCCTCACTAAAAGCAATGACAGCAAAAGCAAATCCGGCAATGATGAGTAAGTTATCGGTTTGGTCATGAAACCCAAGGGACATTCCATACTCCTCCATAATTATGGCAGGGAAGGTGCTGAACATTCCGAGAATAAAACACATGACCAGTTTTCTACCGGGTTCTTTATCGTGCAGATCCTGATAGTAGATGTAATAGCTCAAACCTATTCCGGGTAGAATTGCCAACAAGAGTAAAAGACCTTCCATGATGATTTTGGGTAATTGTCAGCAGGAAAGATAAGTTTTTAAGTGTTAGAACCTGTTTGAATTTGATCTTTTTTTAATATTAGGTCTCTTTTTGCCTTACTCTTCGGCTATTTTTGAGTCCTTAGCTTATTGAACTTAAATAATTAACCGCCGAGAAAAGAATGTGCTTATTGTCTGGCA
>JAHDCK010000002.1 GCA_020629915.1 Saprospiraceae bacterium | reverse complement strand
TGAATTAGTAGGCGTAGCAGGGCTCGAACCTGCAATCCACGGTTTAAGAGACCGTTGCTTTACCATTCAGCTATACGCCTGAAAAAAGTGGAGAAACGCAAAAAGGGGACAAAAAAGCTTGCAGATGCTCTACTACTGAGCTACTCCGGCTTGGATATTGAATTTGAGCCGGAGACGGGAGTTGCACCCATGACCCTCTGTTTTTAATCAGCGAAGTAACCCTTAATATTACTACCACTTATTTTTTATACATAGAGAAAAATGAACAGCGTGTATAGTGCTCTATCCAGTTGAGCTATTAAGGCATAGTGCCTTAAGCAGGACTTGAACCTGCAACCTCTCGATTAAAAGTCGAAGTAACGCATGTAATCGCTACTATGTATAGTATTTTATAAAATAAAAAACGGAGAAATGCGAGGTGGGTGTGAAATTAACATGCCCCATGTTGGATAAATTGGGGGCATGGAAGGAATCGAACCTACTGTCTATTTTTACACGAAATAGAATTACCGAAGTAACCCGAAACTCTTGCTACCGTATTTTTATAAATATCTTTATTTCAAATGCTTTTAGGCAGTTTTCTAATTGTCGTTACAAATAGAATTTTTTATGGAAAAATTTTGGCAGGAATGCCAGAGGAAACGGATGGTTGAAGGAAAGAGTTTTTACATTCATCCGTTTTATATAATAAAAATCAGATGACAACTATTGTCCAACAATGACCTGTTTATATTGATCGGCCTGTTTGTATTTGGTATATGTTAAAAAACGCATGATTCTAATTCTAATTTTTTTTGATTTTATTTCTATCTCTATGCAAAAGACAACTACTAAACTAAACCCGAAAAGAATAAGTTCCCCGGAGGAAAATTTTTATAAAATATTTTATTTAAAATATAAAAAAGGCCGCAACAATAAGCCGCAACCTTTTTTGTATTGATTTAAAATTTATTTGTTTTTAATAAGTTTTAAAAACGCACTTCCTTCCTTTGTTTGTATTTGAATTAAATAAAGCCCATTTGTAAATTGATTTAAATCAATCGGAATTTCAAGATGCTGACCAGAAACAGGAAATTCTAATACAGATTCTCCTAGTAAATCAAATATCCGTAATGTCCCTTTTTCGTATTGATAAAAATCCAATGCAACTAATACTGCCCCGGAAGTGGGGTTAGGCATAGCTTCAAACCGATTTAAATTATTTAAGCTTTCCAAGCCTGTAGCAAATTCATCAATGTCTACTGAATTAGTTGCGGTACAACCATTGACATCCGTAACTGTTACGATATAGGTCCCGGAGTTAAGCCCTGTAATAGTCGATGTTGTTTCTCCGTTTTCCCAGAGATAAGAGTAGGGACTAACCCCACCAACCGGACTTGTTGTAGCTGAACCATTGAAGCCACCATTGGAAGGAGTACTGCTCATTAGAGGGATGATAGGATCGGGTTCGATGATGGTAATAGAAGCAATGGAGGAACAATTGTTGTCGTCCACCACCTGAAGAGAATAATCTCCGGCGGATAAATTACCAATAAATGTATTATTTAAAACATTATTACTCCAGTAATAATCATAGGTGCCTTGTCCACCAGAAACGACAGATTGAATAAAGCCATCTGTCTCCCCAAAACAAGAGATGTGATTCACATCAAACTCAATATTGGGACTTTGTCCATTGCTGACTACATTGACAGAATCTACTGAAGTACAACCTTGATCATCAGTTACCGTTACAGCATAAGTACCGGAGGTCAGGCCATAAATAGTTTGGGTAGTTTGCCCTGTTTCCCAATAGTAGGAGTAAGGAGGTGTCCCTGTTCCATCCACAAAAACACTTGCTGAACCAGAGAAAGCACTGCATAATCCATCTTCGGTAGTCAATTGCAATCCAAAAGACTCTTCTCCCTCAATAGTTACCTGACCCAAATTGAAGCAATCCGGCCCGTCATAAACCGTAACAAAGTAAGTGCCGGCAGATAAGTTATTCACATTTGGTGTGGTTGCATTATTGGACCAGAGGTAGGAATAATTACCTGTTCCACCCTGAGCCGTAACGGATGCACTCCCCAAACCAGAACAAGCATTGGCGTTAGTGCCAGAAGTATTGACAGAAACACTGCAACCAGGGCCCGGGACAAAAAATGCATAAATCGTATCAGTAATGACAGAATCAATCGAAATGCTCAAGGCTGTATTATTAGGGTTGAAAGCGGAATAGTTTGCTTGCCATCCTATGAAATTTCCGCCAGGCTGAGGAAGGGCGGTTAAATTTATTGGAACTCCATTGAAGTAATCTGATTGATAAGGATAACTCAAAGGTACAACGGTATTCACCAACACATCCCCGGAACCCGGAGGCTGCACGATTACCGTAACAGGGAAAGGTCCTTCTACCTCGTAGCAATCCTCAATTCCACTATCAATAACCGTACAACGAGTAAGGATAAAACTGCGGAGAGAATCTACATTTTCCTGCCACTCTGCCATGTTCCCACCCCAACGCGCAATCTGATTAGGCATTTCCGGTGCAATTCGATTGACCAGAGAATCCAGCATACCTATCATAAAGTCGCAGGTAAAATAGGTGTTATTCATATCTGCATACCTATTTATATATAAGGCATAAAAATCATCATTTTCCAAAAGCGCAGTAAGCATTTCTGTATGGCCTACCGGATCATCAATGCCGGGGTCTTCATTGTCACAAGGATCAGAAACAGGATCTGTATTGGGGATATTGGTATAATTGATATAATGGCCAAATGTAGCATCCATATCCCAAAGGGTATATCGCCATTTGTTGACATGCGGATCTCCATTTGGGTCGGTCCCTCGCCACCAGGAGGTATTCCAACTCAGCCAGTCCATACAAACGACATGCGTATTTAAAATCATATAATCTACCAGACTCAGCAGATTAAACTGACTTTCGACGTAGGCATAAGCTGCCGGGTCAGACATGTCATTTGTTAGTATATAATTTTGCAGGGTATTCCAGTCAGACATGCTGCCATATTCTGCCCAAGTGCCTCCCCATGTTTTTATATAATCAATATTTGGGCGGTTATGACCATAATAATAATCTGTAAAATCATTATCGTCCACCTTTTCTCTCATTTCATAAAGTCCCCAGTATTGACCGTTGACATACATCACAGCAGGTTGGTAGGTACGCTCATCCATATCCATGTCAGCCATGGCCGAGAGCTGGTGTACATAAGCATCCCGGATATAAGCACCGCCGGTCTCAAAGGGATAATTGTCATTAGCTCCCGGTTTTAATATCAAGCGCTGAAATCTGGTTCTGTCTTTACTATCAAAAACCTGATTTTTTACAGCGTAGTCATACCCAAACTGATCCCGGCAAATATAATCAAGCCCTCTTTGAGGATATGCCCAGGAATCGTTACCATGCTTATTAAATTCACCTGTGGCATCAGCTACCCGATTATTATTTTTAAATAATTCAAAAGTTCCTTCGGGTTCGGCCCAGGTCGCTCCATCCAGCAAATTATTTATATTGTCTCCGGTGATAGAAATGACGGGCAATGTATGATTGACTCCAATAAAATAGGTGTTGGTTTCAATAAAACTTGGTGGAACATTCGGGTCAGGACTATAGGCGATGGCTTTTAAGGCCGTGGTACTGTTTACGGTTATGGGAGCAGAATAGGGAGTTGAGGTATTGTTAGGTTCATCTCCATTTGTTGTGTAATAAATTTGAGCATCCGGATCTGGATGATTAATAGTAACTGTTGTAGAGGTAGGGAAAAAACCTGCTGTGGGAACCATATCCGTTGTGGCGAAATACGCTGGTCGGGCATTGGTATTTGGGCTTCCCGGAGTAGGGTTGGTAAAAACAGACCAGTCAGCTGCTCCATCAGTTGTACGTCCCCAGGAATGATTTTTTTGATTTGGAATATCAATGGCATTACTATCCACGATAGCTCCAATTGGATTTACCAAATAGATAGCTTCAGAGTTTCTGGTTTGTGTTATTTTAAAATTAGTATGGAATGGAGGAGAGGTGTCATTATTGCTGGAACACCAAAATAGTAAATGACCATTTGCCGGGATAGATGTTCCCGCAGGAATTTCCCACTTGAAAAGATTATCGGGACGATCACTTAAATAATAACCACCAATATTAACACTTGACCCGGACGAGTTATACAATTCTATCCAGTCCTCATACTCTCCATAATTATCCTGATCTTCGTCGTAGTTAGCTGCAGAAAATTCATTAATAATAACCTGACTTTGGAGATATGAGGTAGAACATAAAAAACTTAACAAAAAAAAGATTGTACATTTCCAGTCCATGGTAAAGGTGGTTTAATGTTTGTTGTAAATTAGATATCCTTCCTGAAAAGAGAAAAATAAAAAGTATCCTTTTAAATAAATTGATGTACTGTTTATATTTAAAAAGATATTTTTTCTTGAGTTCTTTCTAAAACGGAACTCAAAACAAATGATTCATGCAGGAAAAAGAGAGGATAATATTTCTATAAGGCTCTGAAAATTAGGAATTTTTTTAGAATACTGTTAAAAATTCCATTAAAAAACGACATCTTTGTTTAAAAGAAGTCATTTTAAAAGTGACAGGCGGAACTTTTCCGGCATATTGTAAAGTTCCTTTTATAAAGCCCCGACTTTTGTGGGTATTTTCTAATTAAAATTAAATTTATATTGGCTAAAAGATTCAAAAGAAGAAGTAACAAAAGAGAAGTAAAAAAATTCTATTTTCGAATTAATGACAACATCCGGGTGTCTGAAATCCGGTTGGTAGGAGATAATCTCGATAAAGTAAGTGAGGTGGCCGGACAAACCATAGAAGCCGGGATTTATCCTACCCGAAAAGTTATTACCTGGGCAGATAAAATGGATCTGGATCTGGTTGAAGTTTCTCCAAATGCTTCCCCTCCTGTCTGTAAAATTGTAGATTACAGCAAATTCCTGTACGATAAAAAGAAAAGGGAAAAAGAAATCCGTTCAAAAGTGGTCAAGACTGTTGTTAAGGAAATTCGCTTCGGTCCAAATACCGATGACCACGATTTTGAATTTAAATTGCGCCACGCTAAAAAGTTCCTGGGAGAGGGGGCAAAAGTAAAAGCTTATGTTCAGTTCAGGGGAAGGACAATTGTATTTAAAGAGCGTGGCGAATTACTTTTGTTGAAATTCGTACAGGCATTAGAAGAAGAAGGTGTAGCAGAAGCACTTCCAAAACTGGAAGGCCGGAAAATGTTTGTCATGATGGCTCCAAATAAAAAAAATAAGAAATAAACGCCCCATTCAAATCCCCTGTTTGGGTTTTTTATATTTGCATTTCTTAAGGCGTGTTTCTTAATGGTCATTTTACAAAAAAGATTGTTTTGGATAATTTTGGGTTTAGCTTTGTCCGTTCAAATGTTCGGACAAAAGCAGACCAATCCCTTCGAATTAAAAAAGGAAGGAGAATCGCTGAGTCATTTACTGGAAAAAGAACCTGCACCTAAACCGCCCGCAAAACCTGCGCCTGCTCCACAGAAAAAACCCGATCCCCAAGTCAATCCTTTTGAAGTGAATCCGCCGGATTGGTCTGATCCGTCCGTATTACCAGAGAATCCTTTTGAGGTAGTCTTTGTCAAAAATGCCGGACCCGCACCAGAAATTCAAAAGCAGATCCAGGAATCCATTCAAAGTGTTCGAAGTGGAGAAGAGAGCCAAATGGCTAAAATCTTATTGTCGATTTTTCTCTTGTTTATTCTCATTCTTTTAGCCATAGTTATGAGTTTATATCGGGAGGATTTAAATAAAATATATAAAGCATTTATTAATCACAATATGTTTCAGCAACTCTATCGGGACAGGGGGGACGAACCTTCCACTCCCTTTTGGGTACTGAACTTTATTTTTGCTCTAACAGGAGGTTCTTTCCTTTATTTTACAGCTAATTATTTTGGCTTTTCAGCTATCAATCAGTCCTTTGCTGCATTGATATTATGCATCCTTTTAGTAGGCTTGTTAGCCGCCTTCAAGCAAGGAACTCTTAGTTTTCTTGGGTTTGTTTTTCCGGTAGAAAAAGAATTAGGGCAATATAAATTTATCATTCATATTTTTAATCAAGTCATAGGGATAGGGTTGATTCCCTTTGTTTTATTTGTAGCTTTTGCCCCTGAAAATTTTCGGTTTCTGCTCATTTTTTCCGCTCTTAGCTTGCTCGGATTAGTTTATTTATTCCGCTCCCTTCGAGGTCTTTTTGTAGGCAGTAAGTTTTTTATGTTTCATAAATTTCATTTTTTTATTTACCTTTGCGCCGTTGAAATCGCACCCCTGTTATTACTGTGGAAATTGATTTTATTGTGGAGCAGTTGATTTGTAATTAAAAGACCGATTGCACCTTATTAACTTTCGGAAAACCCAGACAAGCACACTGAATTCTTTTAAATTACAACCACTTAAATTTTGAACATGGAGCAAACTTTGAATTCTACCGAAATGGTAAATAAAAGAAAAAAACCCGTTTTAAGTATCCTCATATCTCAGCCCAAACCCGAACGTTCTCCTTATTTTGAACTGGAAGAAAAGTTTGGCATCAAAGTAGATTTCCGAAAATTCATTCAGGTTGAGTCCGTAACACTCAAAGAATTTCGCAAACAAAAAATAAAACTGGAAGATTTTCCCTGTATTATATTCACCAGCCGCCAGGCTGTCCAGCATTTTTTTAGAATTTGTGAAGAACTGCGTATAAAAATGTCTCAGGAAACTAAATATTTTTGCCTTTCCAAAGCCGTCGCAGATTACCTTCAACACTTCATCGTTTATCGCAAACGGAAAGTCTTTTACGGAGAACGTAAGATTCAGGATTTAAAAAATTCTTTTAATAAATATAAAACAGAAAAATTTCTGTTACCCAACTCTAACCTCGGAAGTAAAGCCGTAGTCAGTTATCTGGAAGAAGTCGGAATTGACTTTGAAGAGACTATGCTTTTTAGAACAGTCGCCAGCGACCTCTCTGATTTAAGTGATATAACTTATGATATGCTGGTCTTCTTTAGCCCATTGGGAATTCACTCTCTTTATGAGAACTTTCCGGGCTTTAAGCAAAATGCCACCAGAATAGCAGCCTACGGAGAATCAACCAGTAAAGCCGTGCTGGAGAAAAACCTGATCCTGGATATCAAGGCGCCTCAGCCTGGATTGACCTCCATGACAATGGCTATTGATAATTACCTGAAAGAATCTAATAATAATTTATAGTATATTATTTTAAAACATTTAAGCCCCGATAACCTTTAGGTATCGGGGTTTTTATTTATATGAAAAAACCTAAATTTACCAATCGCCTCGCTGAAGAAACCAGCCCTTACTTGCTCCAACATGCACATAATCCAGTGGATTGGTTTCCCTGGGGCAATGAGGCTCTCGAAAAAGCTCAGTTAGAAGACAAGCCAATTTTAGTCAGTATCGGGTATTCCAGTTGCCATTGGTGTCATGTGATGGAACGAGAATCTTTCGAAGATGAACAAATCGCTCAATTTATGAATGAGCATTTTATTAATATAAAAATTGACCGGGAAGAAAGGCCAGATATCGATCAAATATATATGGACGCCCTGCAAATTATGACCGGTGGGGGAGGCTGGCCGCTCAATTGTTTTCTGACACCCAACGGACTGCCGTTTTATGGAGGCACCTATTTTCCTCCCTTCCCCAGATATAACCTTCCATCATGGATGCAGGTATTGGTCAGCCTTGAAAGAAGTTACAGAGAGCGAAGAGATGAAATTGAAACCCGCGCAAAAAATTTGAAAAAATATATCGAAAAATCTGATAAATCTTTTTTGAACAAAGAGGATTCATTAGTGACTACGGAAAATAGTACAGATGAAGACTTGCTACATAAAATATATATAAATTTATCCGACAAAATGGATGATCAGGAAGGTGGTTTTGGAGGAGCTCCTAAGTTTCCGGGAACGATGAGCTTACAGTATCTTTTAAGCTATCACTATTACACCGGGAATGAGAGAGCTATCAATCACGTCAGGCTCTCCTTGGATAAAATGATTAAGGGTGGAATTTATGATCAACTCGGAGGAGGATTTTCCCGGTATGCCGTTGATAGAGAATGGCTGGTTCCTCATTTTGAAAAAATGTTATATGATAACGCGCTATTAGTTTCGCTTTTGTCTGATTTTTATAAAATAAAACCAAATCCATCCTACCGGGAAGCTATACAAGAAACCATTGATTTTTTAAAAAGAGAAATGCAACACCCGCATGGAGGATTCTATGCTGCCTTGGATGCAGATTCCGAAGGAGTGGAAGGGAAATTTTACGTTTGGGAAAAAGAAGAGGTGGAAAAAACATTGGGAACTTTTGGGAAATCATTTTGTGATTTTTATAATATAACCACATCAGGGAATTGGGAAGGGAAAAACATTTTGAACCGGACTTTGTTTGTAGAGGCATATTGCAATGAAAACCAGATTGAAAATTGTAATTACTTCAAAAGCGAGTTAACCAAAGCCAAAGATAAATTGCTCCAATTAAGAGCAAAGCGCATTCGGCCGGAACTGGATGATAAAATCCTTTTGAGCTGGAATGCCTTGATGATTTCTGCGTTGGTTCGGGCTTATGAGGCCCTTAATGACCCAGAATATCTCCAATTAGCAAAAAACACCCTTGATTTTTTGCTAAAAAATTTTCAACTAGGAGAAGAAGAATTTCCATTAGGGCATTCTTATAAAAACAGGGTTAACCCCCAGCCAGGGTTTTTAGAAGACTACGCATACTTAGTGCAGGCACTATTAGATGTTTACTTTAACACTTTTGACTTGCAATTACTCAGCTGTGCAGAGCGTTGTATAGAATATGTTTTTGAAGAATTTTATGATGAGACCAGCGGCTTATTTTTCTATACTTCCAAAAGTCAGAAGGCATTAATTGTAAGAAAAAAAGAAATATATGATACGGCTATTCCTTCCGGGAATGCAATTATGGTTAAAAATTTGCAACAGATGGGAGTATTGTCTAACAGGTCGGAGTGGAGTGAAAGAGCCTCAAAGAATCTAAAACAGATGAAAGGAGCCATCACAGCATATTCCACTACTTTTTCTCAATGGGCTATCTCCTTGCAGGATTTAATAAAAGGATTGCCGGAAATTGCCATTTTGGGAAAAAATTTCAAAACATTAGCAAAAGAAATCAATCAGGAATTTATTCCTGGGAAAATAATCATGGGACATGATTCTGCGCTGGAAACATACCCCCTGCTAAATAGAAAAACGCCTGCGGATAAAACCTTGATATTCTTGTGCCATCACTATAGTTGTCAGTTACCTGTGGACACATCAGAAGACCTGTTAAAACGCCTAAGAAATAAAACATATTTATGAAAAAAATCTACTTCCTGACTCCTGTTTTTGCTTTTTTACTTCTGGCTGATCTTGTAGCTCAGCAAGCTCCTCAATACAGCATGTATTTTTTTAATCAATATGCATTCAATCCGGCTTACGCAGGCCTGGATAATTCGCTTAGTATAACCGGAGTTTACCGTAAACAGTGGGCCGGACTGGAAGGTAGCCCCTCCAACCAAAATTTAAATGCCCATCTCCCATGGTATTATTTGGGAGGAGCAATAGGAATTCAACTCGATAACGATATTCTTGGAGCAGAGCGAAATACACAAATTTCTATGGCTTATGCCTATCATTTAAAGCTGAGTAGAACCAGCATTTTATCCATAGGTCTGGATGGTGGAGTTGTCCAAAAAACATTAGATGGCAACCAGCTTAGAGCACCGGAAGGAACTTTTGATCCGGAAGGAAACCTAATCTCACATAATGATAATTTTATCCCTCAAGGCATAGAAAGCGCTATAGCTCCCACTGCAAGAGCTGGCGTATATTTTCAATCTAAAAATATTGAAATTGGCATTTCTGCAAATCAATTACCTGAGCTTACAGCAGACTTCAACACGATTGGTGTCACAAAGTTTCAATTTTTAAGAAATTATTTTGCTATATTTGCTTATAACTTAGAAGTAAGTGACAATCTTGCCTTGAAGCCTTCCGTTTATTTTAAGTCTGACTTAACTGAACACCAGTTAGATTTCTCCATAATAGGACGCTATAATGGCAATATATTTGGCGGGGTATCGTTTAGAGGATACAGTCAGAATACTCTGGATTCGGTTGTTTTTACTGCCGGATTAAAAGTCTCAGAAAAAGTGACAGTGGCTTATGCCTATGATCTGACCCTTTCAAACTTAAGCAGCGTTAGTAATGGCTCACATGAATTGATGTTCAATTATAATCTGAATAAAAAGTTAGGGGGGGCTGTTCCATCTAAAATTATTTATAACCCAAGATTTCTTTAATCGTCCTTTCATTAGGTTGATTAGATATCTTCTGGGGAAAATAAAAATACTTAATCGATAACCTAATAATTTAGCGACCTCCCCCCGGGCAGGTAAATAGAAGCATTACATTACAATAATGCTTTAAAGCGAATTTCATCAGGTAAATTGAATAGACTATAAGTTTGAAATGAGTACTGTTTTTGAACAAAAATTTTTTTGTTCTGAACATTTCTGAAACATTTGTAAGATAAAAGAGGAATTTTTTTTCTTATTCTTTTTTAAACCCCCTATATTTACAGACACTTTATTTTTTGGTTTAAATTTTTTCAAAAATTGAAGGAAAACACGGGTGCTAGTATGAAAAAGTATGTAAAATCGTCAATTGCTCTCTTTATGATATTGTTAGTTGCTTCTTGTGGCAGCAGAGAGAGCGGACAACTCATTGGAGTTTTAGATAGACCATCCTGGAAAGGTATCAACCCTTACGGCATGGTTTACATCCCTTCCGGGACATTACACATTGGAACAGGTGATCAAGACGTCAGAATGACAATGATTCACCGTTCTAAATCCATTTCCATTCAGGGCTTTTATATGGATGATACGGAGATCACTAATAACGAGTATCGCCAGTTCGTTCAATGGGTTCGCGACTCTGTGGCTCACAATATCATGGGTAACATGACCGAAGATGATAATGGAAATGAAATGATTGATTGGGACATCGAAGTGGATTATGAAGATGAATCCCTTGAAGAAATGTATTACCCGGAAGAGCAAAGAATCATGGGGAGAAAAGAGTTTGACCCAAGCAAAATGGTTTTTACCTATAAATGGTATGACTGGAAACGAGCAGCTCATGATAAGGATCGTTTCAACCGTTCGAAATACGTCATGGAAGATCAAACCGAAATCTATCCGGATGAAATGGTGTGGGTAAGAGATTTTACCTACTCTTATAACGAGCCTATGACTCGTCAATATTATACTCACCCGGCATTTGATGACTATCCGGTAGTAGGTGTTACCTGGAAAATGGCAAATGCATTTAACTACTGGCGGACGCTACTTTGGAATAAATATGCAGAAGATGGTGTTATGTCAGAAGATTTTAGATTACCCACCGAAACAGAATGGGAGTATGCTTCCAGAGGTGGACATGACTTTGCACCCTTTCCCTGGGGAGGTTATTATCTAAGAAATGCAAAAGGCTGTTTGCTAGCAAACTTCAAGCCTGGCCGTGGTAACTATCCGGAAGATGGTGGATTGTATACGGTAAAAGCCGATGCTTACTTCCCGAATGATTATGGATTGTTCAATATGTCAGGTAATGCAGCAGAATGGACGCAATCTGCATTCTACGAAAATACCTATAGCTTCTCGCATGATTTAAATCCAACTATTACCTATAATGCAAAAGAAGATGATTCTGAAGCAATGAAGCGTAAAGTTGTGAAGGGAGGTTCCTGGAAAGATGTTGGTCACTATCTGCAGACTAATGTCAGACATTGGGAATATCAGGATACGGCTAAATCCTATATTGGATTCCGTAGTGCTCTGACATTCTTAGGACGTTCTATGAACGATTTCAAATAATTAAATCCCGATAAAAAAATTGTTACTTTCACCCAGCTTTTCATTATGCTGTAAAGTTGGGTGTATTTCTGTAATAACCCACTGTTTTAATCAGCAAGCATTTTTACTAACTTACTAAAAACAATTTAGAAATGAGTTTCATTCATTCAAAAGGCTTTAAGTACTTTAAAAACCTCATCATTGGTGTTGGAGCCGCTATCGTATTATTAGGAGCACTGGAAAAAATTGAGCACGTTCAGTTTATTCCGGGAGTGAGTTTGATCTATGTAGGTCTGTTAATCGAGGCAGGAATGTTCCTCTTCCTCGGTCTCTTGCCCCCTGAAAATGAATATTACTGGGAAAAATTATACCCAGGTCTGGATAAGCATAGCTCTAAAATCGAACCAATGGCAATGTCTAGCGGAGCTAATCTGGACATTAATACTGAAAAAATGGAAGGTCAGTTAGATGGCATGTTATCTGAATTACAGGTCATGTCCGGCAGCCTTTCCTCTTTGAAAGCACTTCAGGAAGTTGATTTTTCCGGAACCAGCGAACAAATTCAAAAAATGGGTACCTTCTACTCTAATTTGAACGAGGCAATGGCCAATATCAACGAATCTATTGAAGATACTAAAGTGTACAAAGAGCAATTATCTGCCCTTAACAAAAACCTAGGTTCTTTGAACTCCGTATATGGTAACATCCTCGGAGCAATGTCTAACATCGGTGGTAAATAATTAATGCCGGAAGGAATCTTTTTAATTAACTGACAAAAACATAAAGGTAAATGTCTATTCCAAAGGAACCCCGGCAGTTGATGATCAACCTGATGTATCTGGTGTTGATGGCACTGCTGGCACTAAATATCTCTGCGGAGATAATGAATGCCTTTTACGATTTGGATGAATCTATGCAAAAATCCAATGCATTAACTTCCCAATCTGTGAAAAGTACTAAAGAAAGTATTCAACCTATTCTGAAGAAAAAACCTGCTCTTGAAAAACCGCTTAATGCGGGGATTTCCGAAATCCAGGAATTTGTAGGGGAATTTGCTGATCAGGTTGATGAATATAAAAAAGCACTTTTTGTTGTTTGTACAAAAAGACAAGAGTTATCAGATGACCAGATAGCCAGTTTTATTCCAGATATCTCCAAAGATAATCTTGAATATTATGCTGCTGCCGATAAAGGCGGACGCCCGTTACCGGGTAAGGATAAAGACTGGACAACTTGGTATATGGTAAAACAACATAAGGCTGATAGTCTGGAAAGCTTAATTCAAAGAACGCGTGGAGAGATGATTGATATCTATGCCAAAACAATGCGTGCTTGTCAAAAAGAAGCAAAATTGCAGAAAAGCGAGATTGATTCTAAGATAAAGAGCTTTGAAGATAACCTTACGCTGGCTATTGATAGCAGTTGGGTAAGCTCAGGCAAAAAATCATGGGGAGAATACAACTTCTACCAAATGCCTTTTGCTGCTTGCTTGCCTAAATTGGAAAAATTTAAATCTGATGCGCGCGCTGCCGAAGCCATTATGGTAAATGACCTTGCAGGTCTTGTTGGTGGTCGTGAGTTGAAATTGAATAAATTCTTCCCGGTAATGAATGCAAAAAGAGGATATGTAATCAAAGGAGAAAAATTTGAAGCAGAAGTAGCTATCGGTGCTTTCTCCAGCGAATTTGCAAAGACCTCAAGCATTTCGGTAAACGGGCAAAGAGTTAGTTTGAACGCTGAAGGGAAAGGACAGTTTTCAGAAACTGCAAATTCCCTTGGTAAAAGAACGCTGAAACTCACAGCTAGTGTAACCAACCCACTTTCAGGTGAAAAAATGAGTGGTAACTCTGAATTTGAATATGAAGTTGGGGTACGTTCCGCAACGGTTTCTTTAACTAAAATGAATGTTTTCTACATTGGTGTAGATAACCCGGTTGAAGTATCTGTAGCAGGTGCGAATTCTAATAAAGTCAAAGCAACTTGTTCTGGTGGTACAATGACCGGAGGAAAAGGGAAGTACAATGTCCGTGCTACCTCTCCAGGTTCAGCTAGTATTACAGTATCTGCTGAAGGATTTTCTCAGAAGTTTGACTTCCGTGTGAAAAGAATTCCTGACCCGGTTGCCCAGTTGGGTAAGCACGACAGTAAGTCTATGGGTAACGGTGAGTTCAAAGCACAAGGTGGTGTAGCTGCTATCCTCAAAAACTTCGACTTCGATGCGAAGTGTAATATTGTTGGATTTGAATTAACTCGTGTAGCTAAAAGAGCAGACCCGGTTTCTAATCCTAACAGGGGACCACGTTACGACAGCAAGAGTAAAAACCTAGTTATGCAAGCCAAACCAGGAGACATTTATTATTACGATAATGTAAAAACTAAGTGCCCGGGTGACCCTGCAGCTCGTAAGATTAACTCGCTGGTTTTCAAAATAAAGTAAAACCAAAAAGCGTTTTTATAACCTGATTTTTGCTGAATTACTGAGTACAGAATTATAAAAATTGATTAAGATGAAGTTTAAATTCCTTTTATTATTAGTGATGTTATCCGGAGGAATGCTATTGAGCAATTCTGCCTTCGCTCAAATTGAAAGCGGAACAAAAACAGAATCCAGTGATCCGGACGAAGATGCGCCATTAGATGATATTGTAGAGCGCACGATTATGCAGGAAAAGAAAATCCTGGCTTATGATCATTTGCGAGAGCACGATATTTTCTGGGAAAAGCGTATCTGGAGAGTTATTGATGTTGGAGAAAAAATTAATAAGACTTTTGTTTATCCAAAAGCTCCTTTTATCAATATCCTGATGGATGCTGCTATTGATGGAGAAATCAATGTGTACAGCGATGAAGATTTCACTAATAAATTAGATCCAAATGAGGCTTCTTCTATGGGTTCATCCGTTGATACGGTTTATATCATGGACCCGGAGACCTACGAGGAAAAAGTTGAAATCGTGAGAAACGATTTGAACTGGGAAGATATCAAACGTTTCCGTGTGAAAGAGGTTTGGTTCTTTGATGCCGAAGCTTCTCAATTGCGTGTACGTATCCTTGGAATTTCTCCATTGAGAGACGTAAATGACGATAATGGAAACTTCCGCTATGAACAGCCGATGTTCTGGATTTATTATCCTGACTGCCGTGAAACACTTGCGCGCCACAAAGCATTTAATATGTTTAATGATGCCGGGGTTTTGAGTTGGGAGGATTTATTAGAAATGCGTTTCTTTTCCAGCTATGTCTATAAGGAGTCTAACGTTTATGACAGACGTTTAAAAGATTACAAATCTGAAGTGGATCTACTTTTGGAAGCACAAAAAATCCACGATAAGATTTTTAACTTCGAGCACGACTTATGGTCTTACTAGGAATTTAAATTCTTAAAATATTTAAAAGCCCGACTCATTTTTGAGTTGGGCTTTTTGTTTTTATATAATTAAAATTCATCTCTGTATCCTTTCTTTGTTGTTTCGTTATTAAAGTAAGCACTGACTTTTTAAAACCAATAAACCTCCGGTGCAAGTAGGTCAAAAAAATCTTCAAAAAACATCCCGCCAACCTGTTCCTTTTTTTAGACAAAGCGTTATAAAATTATAACTCATTTATTTTAAAATTATAAAAATAAAACGCTTATGTCATTGCCTAAGGAGCCTCGTCAGTTAATGATTAATTTAATGTATCTGGTCTTAATGGCCATGCTTGCCCTGAATATCTCCGCCGAAATTTTAAATGCCTTTTACCAGATGGATGACAGTATTCAGCAGAGTAATAATGTATTGGACCGATCCAGTAACAGTATTTTTGCCTCTATCGAAAAGCAGGCAAAAGCCTATCGACAGTTTTTACCTTTTAAGGATAAGGCCAGTGAAGCCAGAGCAATTGTAGATGATTTTTCAAATTATATGATAAATCTGAGAGGTGAACTGGTAGAGCGGGTGGGAGGTTTTGATGAAAAAAATCCGACTGTTTTAAAAAATGGAAAAGACAAGGATGTGACTTCCCTTTGGTTAGTGAAAGAGGGGAAAGCTTCAGAACTGGAAGAGAAAATTGAAGCGACAAGAAGCCAACTTTTGGCACTTATTGAGGATGAAACCAGACGCAAAGAACTAGAAGAACGACTTCCATTGAAAAAAGGAGAACTTCCGAAAGATTCTGATAAACCAAACTGGGCACATTTTACGTTTAATCAAATGCCAGCCGCATCTGTGCTGCCTATTTTTAGCAAATTTCAAAACGACGCCAAGAATTCGGAGAATCTTTTACTCAATTATTTTTTAGGTAAAACAACAGACACACCGATGATCATTGATCAATTCGAGCCGGTGGTGTCTGCTCCAAAAGGATATATTATCAAAGGAGAAAAATTTGAAGGCGACGTTTTTCTGGGGGCTTATAGTAGCACGGCAAACAATCTTTCTATAAAAATAAATGGTCAATCTCACCGTGTAAGGGATGGTAAGACAAGTTTTACTTTGTCTCCAACCGGAACGGGAAAACAAACCTACGAAGTGGAAATCGCTGTTCGGAATCCCGTCACCAATGAAGTAAAAAAATATACGAAAACCTACGAGTACGAGGTAGGTCAACGTTCTGTCAGTGTCTCCGCCGAAAAAATGAATGTCCTGTATGCAGGCGTGGATAACCCTATTGCCCTGGCTGCTGCGGGCATTAACAGCAATGACCTAAATGTAAGTGCAACCGGAATTACGCTTAGCAAAGTCAAACATGGAAAATATTCTACCAAACCCTCTAAGGCGGGAAAAGCAAAAATTACCGTATCAGGGGGAGGGCTGGAGCCTACGACTTTTGATTTTAGAATAAAGAAAATCCCTAACCCAGTGATGGAGCTTTCAGGGAAAACAGGAGGAAGTATGAGTGCTGCAGAATTTCGGGCGCAAAAAGGGATCATTCCAAACCTCAAAAATTTTGACTTTGATGCCCGGTGTACGGTAGCAGGATTTGAAGTGGTGCGGGTTCCAAAAAAAGATGATGTGGCTTCCGCTTTAAATTCAGGAGGAAGTTATAAAGGCGATGCCAGGCGACTTGTTAAAAAAGCGAAAGCTTCAGATGTGTATTTTTTTAATAAAATAAAAGTGCGTTGTCCCGGAGATGAGCATAACAGAACTTTGAATGGGATGATTTTTAATATAAAATAAAATTAAACATGCTCTTAAACCGACAAATAGAATGTGGATTTTGCTAAGCATTCTAGTCCGGATTTCCGTCAGGGGAGATGCCTGACGGGGCGAATATGCCTTGTCAGGCGTCTAGCCTGACAAGAAACACCGGGCCAGGATGACAAAAATTCCTCGAAATTTTCGTTGATTAAACTTGAATAATTACTTATGTGGTTTTCCTTTTTTAACCACATAAGGCAAAAAAGAGCACATAAGGAGTTTAAATTATAACGTAACATTTTTAATATAAAAATTTTTAATTATGAAGTTGAAAATATTGTTTTTTATTCTAAGTGTTTTAGGTGTAACTATAATTTTAAATGCACAGCCCGCCGGAACCTATAAAACGGAATCCGGAAAAAACTGGTCATCCGAGCCATTGCCTTTGGATGATTATACAAAAAGAACTACGCTGGAAGAGCGGCGTATTTTGCCTTATGCGCCGGTGCAGGAAAGGGATATAATGTGGGAGACTAAAATCTGGCAGATCATAGATGGAAATGAATTATTAAATAAAACCTTTACTCATCCGGATTATGGATTAGGGAAAACCATTGTAGATGGATTGGAAAAAGGAGCATTGCGCGCCTTCACCGATGAGAAATTTAAAGAGCAGTTGGCGGAGGAGGATTTGAGTAGAATTTTATTTAATGTAGATTCTGTTTGGGTGATGGATGTGAATACTTACAGAGATTCATTGATTGTCGTGGAAAATGAATTGGACTTTGAAAAAATAAAACGATTTAGAGTGAAGGAAACCTGGTTTATAGATTCTAAAACGTCCACTTTAAAAGTTCGCATTTTGGGGATTGCACCACTGATAGAAGTCTATGATGACAATGGAAGTTTTAGATATGAAAAACCCATGTTTTGGATTCATTATCCGGAGAGCAGAGGTTATCTGGCGAGACAACGTGCCTACAATCCATTCAGTGAAGCCAGTCGGATGAGCTGGGAAGACTTGATGGAGATGCGTATGTTTTCCAGTTATATCACTAAAGAGTCTAATATTTATGATCGTCGAATTCAGGATTATAAAAATGAAATGGACGCCCTTTTGGAAGCTGATAAAATTAAAAATAAAATATTCAATTTTGAACAA
This sequence comes from Saprospiraceae bacterium, assembly GCA_020629915.1. Lineage (GTDB taxonomy): Bacteria > Bacteroidota > Bacteroidia > Chitinophagales > Saprospiraceae > JAHDCK01. Next base: position 30,420 of record JAHDCK010000002.1, on the reverse strand, counting down.
GATTTGTGGTCTTATTAAACTATAAAGATGTGGAACAGTGCGCATCGCTTTTTGTTAGTGATCTCGCTCCCGAATGCAAAGGCATTCGGGATTTTTTTTTCGGCATTTCCTGTTTTCGATAAAATTAACCCTATTTTTGCGGGGTTTCCCAAAAACCTGAAAGCTAAAGAAAGCCAACTACTATGGAAATATTATTATGGATAAGCGTTTTCGCTTTGAGTTTGACTGCTTTGGTCAAAGCTTCGGATTGGTTTGTGGAGTCAGCAGAAAAAATTGGCTTGGCTATTGGGATTCCTCCTTTTATAATAGGAGTTACCATCGTAGCATTCGGGACTTCTTTGCCTGAGCTAGCGGCTTCTATCGCTGCGGTTTGGAGTGGTTCTTCCGAAATTGTCGTGGGAAATGTGGTCGGTTCTAACATTACCAATATTTTACTTATTCTGGGTGTGGTAGCAGTCGTGGGGAAACGAGTAGAAACGAAAGTGGACATCATGGCCGTGGATATTCCGATGCTGGTGGGTTCTGCTTTTCTGCTTTGGTTTGTTTTAAGGGATTTGCAGGTACTTCTGCCGGAGGCCATTATTCTTTTAATTGCTTTAATTATTTTTTTGGCGCACTCTTTTAGTTCAGGGGGGGATGAAAAAACCGAACGGCAGCCCATTCCAATGAAAGCGGTTGGCTTGCTGTTACTTAGTGGTATTTTGATATATTTCGGGGCGACTTATACGATCGTTGCCATTGAAAAACTATCTGCTATCCTTGGAATAAACAAAGAAATTATTGCTTTGACTATGGTAGCATTCGGGACATCTCTTCCTGAACTCGTTGTTAGCATAGCTGCCGCTAGAAAAGGACAACCCGAAATGGCCGTCGGAAATGTTTTGGGTTCAAATATTTTTAATACGTATGCCGTGATGGGTATTCCCGCCTTGTTTGAGAATCTGGTGATTCCGGAAAATATTATGGGTTTTGGTTTGCCGATGATGATTGCTGCTACATTTTTGTTTGCCTATGCAGCATTATCCAAGGGCATTGATCGATCAGAGGGATTTCTTCTCCTGTTGTTTTACATCTATTTTGTAGCGGAATTATTTGTGGCTAACGGCTAATCCAGTAGTACGAGCAAGGCATTTTTTTCCACTGCTTCTCCTGTTTGAACAGGGATAGATTTTACAACACCTTCTCCGGGGGCTTTGATGACATTTTCCATTTTCATGGCTTCCAGTACAAGGAGCGTATCGCCTTTTTCAATTTCTTGTCCAGCTTCTACTTCTACACTCAATACCAAACCCGGCATTGGAGCCTTTATCTCACTAATTTTTTGAGTAGGCGTAGCGGAGAGTCCCATTTTATCGATAAGCTGATCCCAGTGATCTTTCATTTCTACTTTAAAATCTGTTCCGTTTATTTTAAAATGAAAGAGCTTATTTTCAAAATTAGTTTCTATCACTTCAAGCTGATAAGAGCGATTATTTTTAATTAAGTGAAAATGATTTTCTCCTTGCGGAACGATATCGAATTGAGCGATTTGTTCTGGTAAAACTTCCTGAGTTCCGGTATTATTGACAATAGCTTTCAGCATGTTATTTTGTTTTTCCAATTTGAATCAGCATATACGTTTCGTAAATAGTAAACAACAGGTAAGTTAAGAAAAAAGGAAAAATAAATTTATAATCTGTGGGATTACTTGTTTTAACATAAACCCCGACAAGAACAATAGAGGCGAATAACTTGACCAGTATAAAAAGCAGATTCAGCCCGGTGAAGGCGTTAGGATTGGACATTTTTATAAATAATTGTCCAAGAAGGTAAAGGACAATGGTGAAAAAGAAGAAAAAACCAAGAGAGATCCAACCCAAAGAAAGGTGATCTGCCAAACCCGGAATCCAGCTAAAAATGAATAGCAACCCTAAATTAAGGAGACTAATACCCGTAAGTTGTAAAATAAACTGACCTACTGACACAGGCCGGAATTAAAAGATGGAGAAAAGGGAAATCTAGCTTTTCTTTTCATCAGAGAGAATATCTTTAAAGATGAGATATAAAACGGCGAACAGACCTACTGTGGCACAAAGTGCTGTCCAATAAGCCTTTGGCGTTTCAAAATAGCTGTCGAGGTATTGCCCAATGAAAACGCCCAGGAATATAGCACCGGCCATTTGGCCAGCCATTCCTGCGTATTTCATGTAAGACAAATCCGGTTTAGACGGCGGCTTCGGCTTTTTGTTTGGATTGGATTTTTCCTTTGATTCCATTCATTCCGGATTGGTTCATCATATTACAACTCACTTCAAAAATAGCTCCTTCTTCCACGATGAGTTTTTTGGTAGAGACATCACCCTGAATGTGAGCTGTTTTTCTAACATTAAGCAATTCGGAGACAATTAATTCGCCTTCGATTTTGCCTTCGATCATCGCATTAGCGCAGGTGATTTTTCCTTTAATACGACCAGTAGGGCCGATGATGACCTTGGCTTTACAGTTTAAGGTGCCGTTGATAGTACCATCAATTCGGATATCACTATCGGCAGTTACATTACCTTCTATAACTGTTCCCTGAACTAAACTGTTCAAGCCTCCACCAGCAGATCCGTTAGAAGAAGGCGGTGCGGAGGAAGTTTGATTTTTACTATTCTTTTTATTATTTCCAAACATAAATAGGTGTGGTTTACATTATATTTTGAATAAAATAATGAATCATTTTGAGGTTAAAAGTTGATATATTTATTTGGGTCAACAGGGGTTTTATTGTGCCAGAGTTCGAGGTGTAGGTGGGGACCATCTGTTAGTTCTCCGGTATTTCCAATAATAGCAATGGCCTCACCGGCCTTAACAAAGCTACCAACTTTTTTTAACAAAACGGAATTGTGTTTATAAAAAGACAATAAATTATTATTGTGTTGGATACCAATGGTATTTCCGGTAGCCAGCGTCCAGTCGGCTGCAATGACAATTCCTTCCTGTATAGCTTTAATTGGAGTGTTTTCCGGGGCGACGATATCCAGTCCGAAATGATCTTTTTCCGGGTCAAATTCTGCGCTGATTGTACCATTGACTGGTGGGAAAAAATAGAGATCTTCCAGTTTTTTTTGGGAAATAATTCCTCCGGATTTTGGGTAGGTAAGCTGCATTAAATTTTCTTTGGCTATTTCTACCCTAAGGAGGGAATCTTCCACACTTCGGCTGGTATTAAGCAGGCTATCCGGAAAGTCTTCCTGAACAATGGTGTCAGGAGGAAGTTCATAATCACCATGGATGATTTTACGGATATTTTCTTCGTATAGCTGATAGGCATTGAGTGCCATTTGCATGGAATCCACCCGCTTGGATAAGTCAATTACCTGATCTTGCAATATGACATCACCATAACCCGGAATATATCTTTTTATAGGGGTGAAAATAATCAGTGACGCCACTAGTACTGCAACACCAACAATTAAGGTACTAAATCCCAGATAGATATTGAGCCGGGTCAGTTTATAGGAGCCCATTTCCTCAAAAGTCTCTTCATTCATCAGCACCAGGCGATAGGTATTTTGCATAGAATCCCAAAAGCCCGGTTTCTTTTCGTCACTCATTATTCAATTTTTATAAAAATTAAAATAAATTTGTAAAGGCGATAGTTAAAGTTGTTAGTAAAATGCCTGATATACAGGATTTGAAGGGCAAAAATACAGTTTTCTAAAAAGAAAATTTTAATTCTCCTACTGGTAATCAAAATCCAACCATTTTAAATCTTTAATGCACTTTAAATTGGAAAGGTTTTCGCAGTAAAATCCAGAGGAAAGATGTTCCAGTGGCTTCGCCAAATTAATTTACACCTAAATAAAAATAATTATTTTGAAACAGATTTGTAAACTCCTGTCTCTCGTACTGATACTGACTCTCATCTCAGCTTGCTCCGGATCTAAAAAAGCAGAAGGAGATGTTTCTAAGATTGGTCAGGCATATCATAATACTACTGCTCATTACAACGGTTATTACAATGCTGATTTGTTACTGAAAGAGAGTACGCTCAATCTGGAAACTACTCATCAGGATAATTACAACCAAATTTTGGAAATGTACAAGATGACAGCTATTTCAGATGCAAAAAGTGAGGCCGGAAATATAGATGAGGCTATCAAGAAGGCATCTATTGTCGTAGCGCTCCACCGGGTAAGTAAATGGACGGATGATTGTTATCTGTTGATTGGACAGTCCCAATATTTAAAAAAAGATTATGAGTCTGCTGAAGAGACTTTTAAGTATATGACGACAGAATTTGATCCGACAAATATTGAACTGAAGAAAAAGGCGGCTAAGTCAAAAGCCAAGAAAAAGAAGAAAAAGAAAAAAAAGAAACCGAGTTCAAAAAAGAAATCTTCTAATAAAAACTCTAAAACCACCAAAGAAGATAAGGAAAAGAAAAGCAGCGTAAAGGAAGCGAAGAAGGAAAAACCAAAAAAAGAATATGATGAGGAAGGCGGAGATGAAGCGGAAAGCTATGCGCTTAAACATCGTCCGGTTCATCAGGATGCTATTATCTGGCTCGCCCGTACATATATTGAAAGAGAAAATTACGATGAGGCGGATATTTTACTAACCCGATTGGATAATGATCCGACTTTGCACAAATCACTCGTTGCTCCCAAGGCTGCTGTTCAGGCATACGCTTATTTGAAGCAAAAGAAATTTGACGATGCGGTTGAACCACTTGAAAAGGCGATTGCACTCACAAAGGATAAGAAAGAAAAAGCAAGATGGGCTTTTATTCTGGCGCAGATTCACCAGATGGGGAATCGCAACTCAGATGCGTATGCTGCTTATCAGGATGTATTGAAGTCACGGCCGAATTACGATATGGAGTTTCGGGCTCGCTTGAATATGCTTACTGCTACTGATGATATTGCCAGTGAGGAAATAGAAAAGCGGTTGAAAAAAATGGTGAAGGATGAAAAAAATACAGAATTTCAGGATCAGGTGTATTTTGCCCTGGCAGATATTGCGCTTAAAGCTAACGATTCCAATAAAGCCATTAATTACCTGAAAAAATCTCTGGCACATAATAAAGACAACAAGGTGCAAAAGGCCGAGTCCTACCTCAAACTGGCTCAGTTATATTATGCCAAGGAAGCCTTTGTTGATTCAAAAAATTACTACGATAGTACTTTGACGGTATTGGATAAGAATGATGAACGCTACCAGTTGGCTTCTGATTATGCTCTTAATTTAACTGAAATTGCGAATAACTTATCCATTATTCATCTTCAGGATAGTTTGCTGGCTATTCGGGATATGTCGCCAAAAGAGCAAATGGCCTTGGCAAAAAAGATAAAGAAAACAAGAGAAGAAAATAAAAAGAAAGCAGACGCTACGGTAAAAGGCGGGAGTAAAAAGCCAAGTGTAGGAAGGTCAAAAGTTGCGTCTTCCAGTGGTCGTGCCGGAGCACAAGCCAGTACATTTTGGGCGTATAATTCCAGAAATATTCAAAAAAATAAACGGGATTTCCAACGAAAATGGGGGGATCGGGTTTTGGAAGATGATTGGAGACGTTCGAATAAATCCGGGGGAGAATTTGCTGAAAATACAGAAGAATCCAGCGAAGAAAGTGGTACGCGTATCAATGAAAAAGAACTGGAGGAAATATTTAAAGATGTTCCTAAAACAGAGGCACAGCTAAAAGCGGCACATGGCAAAATCGGAACAGCTATGCTGGAACTAGGGAAGCTCTACCGCGAAAAAATTCAAAATTACGATCAGTCCATCAATACTTTGGATGGTTTGCTGAAACGGTATCCTAAAACCAAGCATAAAAAAGATGCGCTTTATCATGCTTACTTAGCTTATCTGGATAAGGGGAGTAAAACAATGGCGGCCAAGTACAAAGACAGAATTCTAAAGGAATTTCCGCAAAGTAACTACGCCACCATTTTGAAAAATCCAAATATGCTCAAAGAGCAAAACCAGGCAGAAGCAAAGCTTTTTAGTTATTATGATAAAACATATCAGATTTTTCAGAATGGGAATTACAAGCAGGCTCTGGCCGATGTACAAAAAGCAGAAACGCTCTTTGGAGCTAAAAATAATATCAAGCCTAAGTTTGCGCTACTTGGGGCTATGTGTGTAGGTAATCTGGATGGAAAAAAAGCCTACATTGAAGCGCTCAAAACTGTAGTCGCCAAATACCCCGGAACAGATGAACAGGAGCGGGCTAAAGAAATGTTGCGCATTCTCGGAGAAGGAACCGCCAAACCTGTTTTAGGGGGAACGGGCAAAGAAGTCGGGAGACCTAATCTGGAAGGAAAGAAAAAGGTCGATTATGCAAAGAAAGATAATGGATCTCATTATGTTATTGCCTGGTTGAATGGTAAAAAACCAAAAGTAACTGTTGCTAAAAACAAAGTTTCTGACTATAACCGCAAGCATCATAAACTAGCCAAGCTAAAAGTTTCCAGTATGATGTTGAGTAAAACTACTCCGCTGATCGTTGTCCGCCGGTTTGCTAATTATAATAAAGCTGGGAAGTATTTTGATGAAATTTCCGGCTCTAAATCAGAATTTATCGGAGACCAGGCTTCGGAGATAGTGGTCATTACCCAGGAGAATTATAAAAAACTCATCAAGTCAAAAGATGTGCCGGGTTACATTGCTTATTTTAAAGAGAATTATAAGTAAAAATTTAACCTTCTTAGACAAATCCCGTGGAAACGAAAGGCGAAGAAAAATGAAGAAGCGATAGCGACTGAATTTTTCAAGACTTGCAGTTTCCATTACCACGGGATTTGTCTAAGAACCAAATTTAATTATAAAAATTAAAAGCGGAATCCTTATGAAAGAATTCCGCTTTTTACGTTTAGAAACTTGGTGTTATAATCCGCCCCGATTACCGGAGGAGTGATCCTCGCCTGGATCATTAGGATCTTCTTCTCCTTCTTTTTTTGTTGGTTTAAAAATGTAAATGACAATCATTACCAAAAACAAGACAGACACTATCAGGTGAAAAGTGTTCCAGTTGGCATGGGTGCTGTTAGGAGCATTTCTGGAAGCTATGGAAATAATTTGAAAAACAGTAATGATTCCGATAACGATAAAAAGGATTTTATTTCCGGTTTTCATATTCGTATTATTTTATTTCTTTTCCACTTAAATGCAGGTTTAATACTACTGCATTTTTAATATTGGTAATATTCGTACTAAAAGTCAGACTGTCATTGACGGTGTTCTTTAGGAAATCATGAATATTATATTTTTTTATTTTTTCTGAAATGGCATAACTTTTAAACTCCATTATATCATTAGAAAGTTTAAAATCCTTCAAGAGAGGTTTTAATTCTTCCTGATTGTTGATTAAAATTTTTTTGTCTCCTGAAAGAGGGCTAATTGTGTAGAATCCGGAATAAAATTTTTCGATGCTTCAATTTTATCAAGTACAATCTGAAGATTATTCATTGCAAATTCAAAATCCTTATCCTGACTTAGATTATACTTTGAAACAAAACTACGGACACCTTTTTCTTTTACATCTGTTACCATCTTCACAAACTGCTTTCGCTGTATGGATGGAATATCTTCCAATGCAATATCCATTTTTTGAGAATTGTTTATGACAGCTGCCTGGACAGTGTCATATCTGTCCTGTCTTTCTCTGGAAACACAACTGACTAATAATAATATGAATAAAAATGTGGCGTATCTCATTTTTGTTTGAGTGTGATAATTTGTTATATAAAATAATTACGAAGATAAAAAATAATGGAAAATACCTATTGAGTATCTAATAAAAAAACTGGCGAAGGATTCCCTGCGCCAGTCAAAATGCTAATGAAAGACCAAGTTAGGATGGCAAAAAATCCTCGAAATTTTCGTCGATTAAAATTGACGACCTGCTTAAGCAACCTCAATAAAAAAGCGGGAATTTCCATAGTGAAATTCCCGCTTTTTTTTTGATGTCCTCAAAAGGATTAGATTACAACATTACTGCTTATATCCTCCGATCAAATGAATCAAGTAGGCAGCAATAGGTAATGCAATCATGCTACCTATTAAATCAATTGTTGTGATAGTGCCATACAACCAGAAAGAAAATCCTCCTATCAAAAGAGCAACTACTAAAGCTCCGATAAAAGAAGAAATATATAGACTTCTGTTGAATGGAATACCAGAAGTGACGGTTCCGTTATAACCTGCAAACTGATAAGCCCGAACACGTCCAAGCACCACTCCGGCCACACTTAATAATAATAAAGCTAAAAGGATCAATCCCCACTCTGATACGGTTGGAATAGAAGGTTGCTCTGAATACTCATGAATAAAGCGAGCACTCACACCAGAAATTTTAGTATCCAACAACGCACCAGTTGTTCCGTCCAGTTCAAAAACACCTCCGCCGTTAGTCGTTAAAATATTTCCATTTCCCAACTCATAGACTCCTCGATTTCCGGTAACGGCATTAAAGAAACTCAATTGGGTTCCGGTGCTGTTATGGATATAAACACCTGAAGTGGCACCAGAGAATTGAGCATACAGGAAGTCACCATTCAGTTTTTCATTGATTTGTTCAGGGAAGGCTGGGCCGGAAACTAAGTCGCCCAAATAGGCACCAGTAAGGTCATATTCATGGATGGCATCGCTGGTACTTGCAGAGACCAAATAGGTTCCCTTTGCTTCGTAGTGCATGGCATCCCAGGGGCCATCTATGCCTCCTGAACCATTGGCTACAAAATTACCCAGATAATTACCACCGGCATCAAATTCTGCTACGGCATCGGCGTTAGCTCCTGCAGATACAGTTACCAGAAGATTTCCGGTAGTAGGATGGAAATCTGCCCCCCGTATATTATCCAAAATGGCCGTATTGACTCCGCCGGCAGGTGCGAAAGTATTGATAAATGTACCCCCACCACCTCCAGTGTGAAGCTGGACAAGATCATCCAATTGATCTGTAGTATAAATATCGCCCATATAACTCAGGTCGGGTTGAGCACATATTGGCGTAGAAAAATTTGTAGCATCCGGTAAGATATAACTCGCATCGATTAAGTCTCCGGTAACAGCATCAAATGCCATGACTGCATCATTGGTAGATTCCGGGATCAGGAGAATTCTTCCTGTTGGCGCAGGGGTCGTTTTATTGGTAGAAGAAGACCCTTTCTTTTCTGTGTTATCAATGACATTACCATTGCCATAATTAATTTTGGCTTTTGAAAGATCGTAATTGTTGTTAATATCATTATAGAACATGGTGGCTCCTCCATTAGCAGGATTTGCAAAATTTGTGACAACGGTATAAACGGGTTGGCCGTTTTCAAGGGCCTTTGCTTCTGCGAACATTTGACCCGGAAGAAAAACACTCCAGGGTTTATTTTGTGCGGAAGCCGCCTGTCGGGCATTCATTTCAAAAGTAAAATCGCTTTCAGCTAGTTCGGCTACTGTGCTGTAATCCTGTGAAGGTTGGGCATCAAGTCCTGTGTATAACATTGTAAATAACACAAGGAGGGATAATAATTTTTTCATTTTGGTTTTTTTAATATGAAAAATAATTTAAATATTGATGTGGTTATATAAAAGCAAAAATATAAAAACCCTCCTTGTTTAGTATAATCTGCTGGCAATTAGTTTTTTATAGATTGATTATTTTTGTGACAATCAAAAATCCAACTGATAACTTATCACAGGAATCAATCCTGCCTGATTTCTAAATATAAATTTTTCTTCAATGGGATCGAATATCTCATCCCGGACGTTTTGGCGGTTAGTGGCATTTTGAACGTCCAGAGCGAGCGTCCAGGCAAATTTGGGTCGGTCTTTTCGGTAGGCGACTCTGAGATCAATCCGCCAGTAATCCGCGACTTTTTCAGAATAAGAAAGACTTTCGTTCGGAACATATTCTCTGGCCAGCCGAGAGGCTTCCAAATCGCCCGGCGTATAACGCAATCCTCCTTTTAATATATTTCTAAAACTCAACTGTAAAACACGCTCCTTTGAGAAATTAAATTCCTTTCCAGCCATCAGACTGGTGGCATATCGCCCGTTGTAGCGCGTATTGTACCAGGTATCTCCAAAGGCTTTGTATTCAGTATTGTAAACGGAACCACCAAGTAAAAAGAAAAGATCGTTGGAAAAGAATTTTTCAAAGGTGATATCTATTCCATAGTTCCTTCCCTTGCCTTCACTCACCAGGGCTTCCTCTGCAAAGCCATCTCTTTCATTCAAAAGCCAAAAGGTTCGATTGGCATCAGCTACCACGGGTACATTGTATAAATACTGATAATAAACTTCTACATTCAAGTGCAGGTTTTTTGGAAAGAAATGTTCAAAAGCAGCTACGGCATGATGCGCGCCAAGGAGATCTAAATCCTCATTGACCTTTGTTGGGATGCCTTGAATTTCAACTTCTGTAAAATAAGAGCCAATAGGCAAAACTTGCCCATGCAATCCATACGCCAAAGATATATTTGTCTTATTGGATAACTTATATTTTGTGCCAATACGCGGTTCGATGGAGTAAGTATTGTTTAAGGTGAAAAATAAGGAATGAACCCCTGATGTAAGGGTCAATCTGTCAGAGGGTTGGTAGCGAATCTGAGCATAAGGCTGTAGCAGGAAAGTGCTCCCCGAAGCATCCATAACTAATTCATTCTTATATGTTTTATTGTGAAAATAATTAAAGTTGAGATTGCTGGCAATAAGTCCGGTTTTTAAATTAAATTTTGAATTATACTTTTTATAATAAAAAGTGGATAATGCAATGCGACTGTTAGTATATGTTTCCTCGCTATATTTTCCTGGCAAAAAAAGTGTATTAACCGTATCCGTATCAAAAACCACCTTGTCCCCGGAGGCAGAAAGGGTTGTTTTCCAATAACTGCTGTCCGAGATGAAGTAAGTATGACTCAAACCCATAATCCCCATATTGGTGATAAAGTCCGTCTCCATTTTATCATCCAGAAAAACCCACTCACTTGTGTCTGCCACAGCCGTTTCGATCTCTGAACTCACTCCACCTATTCCAAATAATTGTATAATTGATTTATTGTTTTTTGAAGGAAAATTTAAGTTGAAAGATAAGTCCTGAAAAGTATTACTAGTTCGTTCATTCACTACGTTGATGCCCATTTGACTTAAAATGCCCAGGGTAGAATAACGATAATTAACGAGGTAGGAACTGCCGTTTCCATCCGGATTATTAGTTTTGCCAAAGGGACCCTCGGTAGAAAAGTCTAGTCCAAGCATTCCGGCGCGGATAGAGTATTCCCGATTTTTATTATTCCCCTTCCTGAATTTCATGTCAAAAACACTGGAAAAAGCATTGCCGTATTCCGCTGCAAATGCCCCGGTAGAAAAATCAGAATTGCTCAACATACTCACAGAAAAAATACTGATTCCTCCACCGGAAGACCCGCGCCGGGCAAAGTGGTTGGGATTGGGAATATCTACACCTTCCAGCCGCCAAAGGACTCCGATTGGTGAATTTCCCCGAACCACGATGTCGTTGTTGTTATCCTGCGAGGCTTGCACGCCGGCAAATCCCATGGCCATTCGCCCGGGATCGGCAATACTTCCGGCGTATCGCTGGGTTTCCTCAACAGAGAAAGAGCGTGTGCTGAGCAAAGCCATGGGATTCAGGGCTTGGTTGGGTTTGGACTTGGCCGTGACTACGACGCCACCCTCTTCGCCCAATATTTCAGTGATGGCTTCTTCCATTTGAATATCCAGAACTAATTCCTTGGCAGAATTTAAGTTGATGTTTTCGGACAAATAAGTTTTATAACCCGTGTAAGTTGCAGAAACCATGATCCGACCTACGGGCACTTTTTTTAATATAAAATTACCATCTATGTCTGTAGCGGCTCCGATGAGTGGTTCGCTTTCGTGAATGAAAACAGTTACTCCAATCATAGGCTGCCGGGTGTCCCGATCAAATACAGTTCCTCGGACCGTTTGAGTAAGATTGTCTTCCTGGGCAATCAAAATTGTGGACAAGCATAGCATAAAGAGCAAGCAATAATATTTCATAATTAATAGGTTTATTTTTTATAAAATTATAAATTATCACCAAGTAGGTAAAACGGAGTAACGCCAATGGAAAAAAATAAATTGGCGAAAATTGCAAATTTAGTATTCCAACAGATCATTAACTTGCAGTATTCTTTTTTTCATTTTTATATAATTGGTTTTATTGTGATAAAAAAAATATTAAAATTTCTTTTTACTGTTTTATTTATATTGCTGCTTGTTATAATATTAAAAACTTGCACCTATTCTTCCCGCCAAATATCCGTCGCGGCAGTTTCGCCAATGGAAATATCTGATACAGTGGCAGAAAAATTATCTGGTGCCGTACAAATTCCAACTCGTTCTTTTTCTGATCGGGTGGATACGATGGCTTTTGAAGAATTAAAATTATATTTGGAGAAAACATATCCAATAATTTATAGTAAATTAGAAGTAAATTATATTAATAAATTTACGCCTATTATAAAATGGCCAGGAAAAAATACTGATGCCAAACCTATACTTTTAATAGCACATTTGGATATTGTTCCGGTAGAAGGGGAGAGCCTCAAAGCCTGGAGTGAAGATCCTTACGGTGGCAAGATTGATGAAAAATTTATCTGGGGAAGAGGTACGCTGGATGATAAAGTAAGTGCACTTGGAATTCTCGAAGCGGCAGAAATTTTAATTGAAGAAAAATTTATACCTGAAAAAACAATTTACTTTGCTTTCGGACATGATGAAGAAGTAGGCGGACGTGCCGGAGCTGTTTCGGCTTCAAGGTATTTTAAGGAAAAAAATATTAAATTTGAATATGTGCTGGATGAAGGGAGTATTTTGTTAGAAAAAGCTCTGCCAGGCATAGCGCCACCGGTGGCACTTATTGGAATTGCTGAAAAAGGATATACCACCTTATCCCTGACGGCTAAATTATCAGAAGGCGGACATTCTTCCATGCCCCCGCAAGAAACGGCTATCGGTATTTTATCTGCCGCCATTCATCAATTGGAAACCCAGCCATTCCCTGCGAAACTGGATGGAGCAGTTCGGGAGATGTTTGACCACCTCGGCCCAGAGATGGCCTTACCCAATAAAGCTATCTTTGCAAATACCTGGTTGTTTAAGCCTCTTCTAATGAATCAACTTGGCGCAAGCGGTTCTTCAAATGCTATGATCAGAACCACGACCGCTCCTACGATTCTCCAGGCCGGGGTCAAAGAAAATGTATTGCCATCCACTGCTCAGGCCAGGGTGAATTTTAGAATTCTACCAGGTGAAACGGTGGCTTCTGTCAGGGAAAGAGTCGAACAGGTAATTGATGATGCCCGGGTGGAAGTGAAGGTCGCAAAGACTGATGGGTTTTCGAGCGAACCTTCAAGCGTTTCGTCTACCCGGAGTCCGGCTTACCAAAACCTTGAAAAGACCATTCGTCAAATATTTCCCGAAGCGATAACGACCCCTTCGCTGGTAATCGCAGCTACGGATGCCCGGCATTATCATGCTGTAGCGGAGGATATTTATCGGTTTATTCCTTTGAGAATGACACATGCGGATCTCAAGCGCATTCATGGAATTGACGAACGCATTGCTATTGAAGATTATAAAAACTGTATTCGGTTTTATTATCAATTGCTAAAAAATAGCGGACAATAAGGAATAAGGGAACAGGAAAGAAATAACCACATCATTTGGGGCACCTTATTTATTTCCTGTTCCTTAACTTTAAAATTCTAAGAAAAAAGAAAAATCAAATTGGGACAGATAAGGGAATCAATGAAGGCACAGATTTTTCCAGTTATCTTTATAAAAATTAAGTTTGGTAATTTGAACCATTAAAAATGATGTCACAAATGAAAAATGTCCTTTTTTTTAACTAAAAAAGCGACTTGCGTGACAGGAATAAATCCCTTAGATTTGTATAGCTATTAACCCTCCTCTCCCCAATATCTCAAATTTTATGGTTTTAATTCAGATTTAAGTGGTTAGAATATTACTCGCTTTTTTTCTTTTATCTTCTTTTGCCTGGAGCCCGGCTTTCCAGGTGGAAGAACAGGTATTTGAGGCAGAAAATATTGAGGAACTGGAATTAATTTTAGAAGGAAAAATTATTGTTTTACAAGGAGGAGATGCCATAAGAGTTAAAACAAGTGTAAATAATGTAGAAGGATTTTCTTTTAAACACTTGGAAGAAAGCGGACAATTCAGGCTATTTTCATATTACCATGAAGGGAAGTTGCGCTTAAAATCCAAAAGGTGTAACACTCGTCTTTTTCAAAGTGGAAAAATGCAAAATCCAGATTTAACACATACGGTATATATTCCGAAAAATATTAAATGGAGAACTCCTTAAAGATGCTTCATTTTTCATAGTGTTTTGAATTTAATATTTTGTAAACACTCCAAAGTCAGTTGTCGAAAAGGCAACTGACTTTTTTATTTGTCAGATATTCCAGGCAAAACTTTCGGTTATTGTATTAGAGCCGATCACAGACAGGAGTCGTATTTTTTTGAAATTTTGGTGGTTTTTTTAAAAATAAAAATTAGCTTTACCGCTGCTAGAGCTATTTAATGTAGTGGATAGTGTGACCAACAAGCATTCTTAGTTTTCGATATTTTAGAATATCGGCTGGGAATACGTTGCTCTTTTATATCCTAACAATTGCATTAAATAGCTTTTTTATTTTCTAACAAAAACCAAAATAAATCTATGAAGCATTTGATCTTTACCAAAAGCTTAATGGTGTTGGTTCTTTTGCTCGGGTTCACCGGGCTACAGGCACAATTTACAATTAACGGAACAGTTGTAGATGATGCCAACCAACCATTAATCGGTGTTTCCGTCGTTGTGAAGGGAACAGTAATCGGTACCAGTACAGATTTGGATGGAAAGTATTCCATCGAAGTTCCCGGTGAATCCGGCACACTGGTTTTTTCTTACATTGGATACGAGGCACGCGAAACGCCTGTGACCAAAGCAGGTTCCCGTATCAATAATGTTACAATGAGCGAAGGCGTAAGTACGCTGGATGAGGTAATCGTTTCCGGTCTGGCAACGACTGTAAAAAGAAGTAATCTGGCCAACTCAGTAGCCTCCATTTCTGCTGCTGAATTGACGGGTGTAACCACTCAGTCTACTATGGATGGAGCCCTTTATGGAAAATTCAAAGGGGCAGAAATTAAATCCAACTCCGGGGCACCAGGTGGTGGTATGTCTGTAAAATTGAGAGGGGTAACTTCTATTTTTGGAAATCAACAACCTCTTTATATTGTTGATGGAGTATTTATTGATAACCGGACGATTTCTACCGGAACCAATGTCGTTTCTGCTGCAGCAGGTGGAGGAAATGCAGCCACCAACCAAGATGATGCTTCCAACCGTATCGCAGATATCGATCCGGAGGATATTGAGAATATTGAAATTCTAAAAGGTGCATCAGCGGCGGCCATTTATGGTTCAAGAGCCGCAGGTGGTGTTGTTATTATTACAACTAAGAGAGGTAAGGCTGGAAAAGCGAGAGTTTCTATTGGTCAGACCTTAGGTATGACACAGGCTATTCGTTTACTTGGTCAGCGAAGTTGGGATGAAGCAAAAATCCGCTCTACCTACTTTCCTAGTGACCCTGACGGTGCGGATGCAGATGCAGAGGTTCAAAGATTCAAAGACAATGGTGTTACTGATTATGAGAATGAATTATATGGAAATAACGGTTTATTATCTACTTCCCGTTTAACTATTAGCGGAGGAAATGATAAGAGTAATTATTTCATAGGAGGAACCTTTAAGAATGACAATGGTATTGTTGATAATACCGGATACCAAAAAGCATCTGTTCGTGCCAATATTGGACATACCTTTACAGATTGGTTGAAGTTGGATATTTCTAATAATTATATCAACTCCACTGCTGATAGAGGATTTTTCAATAATAGTAATACTAATACAACGATAGGTTATGCTATGGCCTTTACTCGTCCTTGGGATGATTTATTCCCGGATGCTACAGGTGTTTACCCAGGAAATCCAAATGTGGGTTCAAATGTTTTGGAAACAGTTGCTTTGATTACTAACCGCGAAAAAGTAAATCGTTATATCGGTGGTGGTACATTGACAGCAAGATTGTTTTCAAATGACAATAACAACTTGAAATTGATTTTACGTGGAGGATTAGATCAGTACAACTTAAGAACAACCGGAATCTTCCCTCAGCAATTATCATTTTTTAGAGTACCAGGAACTTTAGAAGGAGCTTCCATTGTAGGTAGTAGTGTTAGTACTAATACGAACATGGCAGGGATCTTAGTTCATTCTTTTTACACAGAAAGCAATCTTTCCTTTACGACTCAATTTGGTCTTACTCAGGAGGATGCCAATTTGAATACAGTCATTTCAACGGCCACTCGTTTAAATGGATCACAAACAAACTTAGATCAATCAGGAACTCGGGATATAGAGCAAAATAGACAGATCAGAAAGGATAAAGGGTTCTTTGTTCAGGAAGAAGTAAACTTCCAGGATAAAGTCATTGCAACTTTGGGGGTTAGAGGAGATAAATCATCCAATAACGGAGATGTAAACAAACTTTATTTCTATCCTAAAGCGAATCTTGCTCTAAATTTACATGAGTTTGACTTCTTATCTTCTGAGGCATTGAGTCAGGTGAAACTTCGTGTAGCCTATGGACAATCAGGTCGTGTACCTCCATTTGGTAGAAAATATAATGGTTATGACGGAACTGTTATTGCCGGGCAATCTGGTCTTATTTCAAGTACACTTAGAGGAAATCCAGAGGTGGGTCCTGAAAGACAAGCTGAGTTGGAGTTTGGAGCTGATTTAGGATTTTTGAATAATAAAATATTATTGGATGTATCCTTCTATACAAAGACAATCACTGATTTATTATTAGAAGCCGGATTACCAACATCAACTGGTTATATTGATGAGGTAATCAATGGCGGTTCTTTACGAAATGATGGTATTGAGTTAGGATTAAGAGCCACCCCTGTGACTGGAGATTTTACCTGGACAACAATTACTAATTTCTGGAAAAATAAATCAGAAGTAACTTCATTAGATGTTCCTGCTTTTAATGAAGGAGGATTTGCTGCGAGTCTTGGACAATACAGAATTCAGGAAGGACGAAGTGCAACTCAAATTGTAGGTACTTATAATCCGGATGATTGTGAAACTGGTGACTGTTCTGATTTAGATCCAGATGGTGACGGATTTAGAGTTTATGGAGATGCCGAAGCAGATTTCAATATGTCATTTACCAATAACTTTAACTATAAAGGAGTTGAATTAGGTATTGTTATGCATTGGAAGCAAGGTGGAGATGCTGTAAACCTGAGTACATTATTATATGACCTAGCCGGAACAACCTGGGATTATGATGATACTACTTTAGATCCTGCAGGACAAATGGGTAATGGAACTTACCGAACTTCTGAGTGGTTTTCCGGAAATGCAGGCCCATGGATTGAAGATGCAAGTTATTTCAGAGTAAGAGAAATAGGTTTGTTTTATACCTTACCAAATTTAATAATGGATGCTGCGAAAGTTAAGTTTGGACTATCTGGAAGGAATCTAATTAATGTTTTTGATTATAATAGTTATGACCCTGAGGTTTCTAATTTTGGAGGTAATGTTTTAGCGAACTCTATTGAGGTTACTCCTTTCCCGAGTTCGAAATCATTTAACTTTCATTTAAATGTGACTTTCTAGTCTTAAACTAAAAAATAAATAATTATGAATTTATATAAATTATTAGGCATTGCCTTAATATTATTATTCTCTGTCTCATCTTGTGAGATAGATGAAATACCGAACCCAAATGGGCCTAGTTTAGAGTCATTTGAAAATGGGGCGACAGCGGCAGACTTAAAGTTACTAGCTACTGGATTAGCCTCTGTAATGAGAACGGACCTTGGGTTTTATTACAATACAGTTTCTATCGTAGGAAGAGAGTACTATGATTTAAATGGTGTAGACCCTCGATATACCGGCGAATTGTTAGGAGCCGGAGCTGGCGCGGGAGTATTAGATAATAATGGTTTTCTCACTACTCGATCATTTGCTGCCAGATATCGTGCAGTAAAAAATGCAAACGTATTAATTACCGCTGTAGAGAATAGTGCAGCTGGACTTTCCGATGAAGAAAAGAACGGATATTACGGTTATGCTAAAACGTTGAAAGCCTATGCTTTACTTTTAGTCGCTAACAGACAATACAACAACGGAATTCGTGTGGAGGTAAGTGATCCGGATAACCTCGGACCATTCACAGCTAATCATGATAATTCTTTAAGTGAAATTCAGGCCCTCTTAGGAGAAGCTGCTACTGATTTGGCCAATGGCGGTGATAACTTTGTTTTCTCTGCACCTGGATTTGATAGTTCTGTAGGTGGATTTTGGGAGTTTAATAAAGCTCTTTCTGCCAGAGTTGCTATTTATCAAGGAAATAAATCAAATGCTTTGAGTTACCTCAATGACTCATACTTTGACCTGAATGGTGGACTTGATAATTCTACCGATCATTTATTTGGAGGCCTTGGTGGAAATGATTTGAATCCTATCTTCTTTGCACCAAATGCAGATTTATATTTAGCACAAAGTTCCTTTCTAACGGATGCCGAAGCTGGTGATTCACGTACAGGAAAGGTAACAATGTTAGATACTGCTGTAATTGGTGTTCCTGTTACATTAGATGGTTTATCTGGAACTCATCAGGTAAGTCTTTATGGAAGTAACACTTCTCCAATTCCAATCATCAGAAATGAAGAATTGATCCTAATCTATGCAGAAGCAAATATCGGTTCAGATAATAATGAAGCTGTAGCTGCTTTAAACGTTGTGCGTAATGCAGCAGGTGTAGGAGATTATACTGGAGATACAGATGATGCTGCTCTGGTAGATGAATTATTACACCAAAGAAGATATTCTCTCTTTGGAGAAGGTCATCGCTGGATAGATATGCGTCGTTATGGTCGTTTAGATGAACTGCCAAACGACAGAGATGGTGATGAAGTATTCGAACAATTCCCAAGACCAGTATTGGAGCAATAAAATTATTTTTATATAAATAATTACTTAGGGATTCCGCTTGCGGAATCCCTTTTTTGTTTTAGCAAATTGGGATAGAGTATTTCTATAAATATAAAACCATACAATACAAAATATTCTATTAATACAACTAAAATGTTTTCCTGAAAAACTTTGTATGAATAATTAATATATGTAAAATAAATAAAAAATGACCAAAGGATCAGAAAGCGAAATCGGGTAAATAAACACAAGGCAATGGGCAGGCATAAATACCAGGGATGCACCGTAGTTGCACAAAACAAATACAAGCAAATAGCTCCTAGAAGAAAGGGCATAAGCTCCCGCCAGTTTTTTGTGTTTTCTTTTAGACTTAAAAAAATAATGCTAAGCAAAACGAAAAAAGATAACGCCGGGCCAATTACACTAATCCAGTTATAACCCTTCCACTGAATGCCCAGCCACCTGAAAATATAATATATACTTCCATTATATTCAAAATGCCGAAAATATAAGTCGAGGCTACTGCTAAAGTTTTGTGCCAGCGTCTGGGAAAGGAATGGAGCAAAAAGAACTAAAGTAGTAAGGCCAATACCAGTAAAATATAGTAAGCTATTTTTTATATTTAGTTTTTTAATGTAAAAAGGCAGGAACATCAATGGATGTAACTTGGCTAAAATACCCAGAGAAAAAGCCAGTGCAGAGGGCAGAATTTTTTGCTGAGAAATCAACCAAAGCGATAACAAAAAGAAAAATATCATGGCTCCTTCAAAGTGGGCATTGCCACAGATTTCAATTATAATAAGTGGATTTAAAGCATATAATAAAATTCTCTTTTTTGGGAGTTGGAATTGTTTCAGCAATTTAAAAATAAAAAATAACGTCCCGATTTCAAATAAGAATAAAGATAATTTAATCATTATTGTACTGCCGGAAACAGACCGGGGAAACAGCCAGGTTGCGCATCCGAAAATGTATTGGCAAGTGGGCGGGTAAATGGTGTAGTAGTTTTTGGAATTTAAGTTTTCGTATACAATTTTATTTATTTCTATTGGGTTGGAATTTACTAATTGTAAAGGGGTGAAATTGAAAGGGGAGAAACCAGTATTCCAAATCCTGCCATCCCAAATGAACCGGTAAATATCATCAGACAATTCCGGCATTGAAAATACCAGAATAAATCGTATGATAATTCCTGCAATAACTCCTTTGTAAACCCAAGAGAGCTGTTTGGCATTTTTATAAAATAATAAATACGAAATAAAAAAAATAGAGTATAAAGAGATTAGGAGACCGAAGTTTTCTCTCGGCGTAAAAAATCCAATTCCCAAAGCCGGAGCAAGGCAGAGAAACAGTAAAAGCCAGGACGAGAATTTAGGAACGGGCATTTTTTAAATCAAGAACGGAATTGAGACTGATAAATCCAAATCCTATAAATAATAAGAAGTGAAATATAGAAAAAATAGTAGCCTCATAATAAAATCCTGCAAGGAAGGCAGCCATAAAATACAGGGTAAGCAATCCTTCTCCAATCGTTATCCAGTTGATTTTTGTAGCAAGGTATTTTTGCTCTTGCAATTTATCCCGCAGGCTGTTAATGTTGAATTTAGGGGTGCGGACAAAGGGAGAGGTTTTTCCAAGATAACCCTGCAAAACCGCAATGGAATTGTGAAGCGATAAACCCATGCTGATGGCCAGAAAAATCGGGAAAAGTATTAAAAATTTAAATATGAGTTTGAGCTTGGGTTGTCGTTCCAGATTGCCATTAACATTGGCGACGAAATAAACGGCGACCATCGAAAGCAAACTCAGCATAAATGTAGCCAGCCAATGCTCATTGAAATGGGTCTGTTTTATCAGGAAAGCAAGCGGCACGGATGTGATGCCTGTTAGAAAAACGAATATAAAAATTCCGCTGGAAAGCAGGTGGGTAGCAGCATGAAATTTTTGTTTTAAGGATAAGTTTGATTTTAATATAACAGGCAGGATCTTTCGAGCCGTTTCTGCTCCGCCCTTAGTCCAGCGAAATTGCTGGGACTTTAATCCATTCATTTCAGCAGGTAGTTCTGCCGGAGAACAGAATTTTTCGAGGAAGACAATTTTCCATCCTTTCATTTGTGCCCGGTAGCTCAAATCCAAATCCTCCGTCAGCGTATCTGCTTCCCAGCCCCCGGCTTCTTCTATGGTTTTTCTTCGCCAGACGCCCGCCGTCCCGTTAAATTGCAACAGGCAATTGCCGAGCATTCGCCCTTTTTGTTCTACCGTAAAATGCACATCCAACTGCATGGCTTGTAAACGCGTTAATAATGAATAATTTTTATTTATATGTTCCCATCTGGTTTGTACGACGCCAGTTTTGGGGTCATCAAAATAAGCAATTGTCTTGAGCAGAAAATCCGGGTAGGGGAGAAAGTCTGCATCAAAAATGGCAATGAATTCTCCCTTTGCGGTTAGCATTCCTTCCTTGAGCGCACCGGCCTTATATCCCTTTCGATTGGTGCGGCGTACATATTTTATATCAAAACCCAATGCTTGATATTCTGCAACTTTTTTTTGGCAAATGGCAATTGTTTCATCTGTAGAATCATCTAATACTTGTATCTCTAATTTGTTCTTAGGGTATTGCAATTGCATAATATTGTCAATCAATCGCTCAGAAACATATAATTCATTATATAATGGAAGCTGAATGGTGATAAAAGGCAGATCGTGATCCAACGGAGCTTTGGGTTGGTTTTCCTTGTTTGTATTGGGATTGTTTTTATTTAAATAAAAAAATAATAAGTGGAATTGCATGAAGCAATACAAAGTGATATAGGCGAGGGAAAAACAATATACTCCCAGTAATATATATGCAATAGTTTGTATGATAATTATAGTAATTTAAAAATAGTCCATAAAATTTTATGCCCGGCGAGTATTGTGCCTTTTATCGTACCTGAGATTTTTGAATGTCCAACCCGCTTGCGGTATTGTACAGGAATTTCTCCACATCGCAGTTTCAACTTGGCTGCCTTGACTTGCATTTCTACCGTCCACCCATAAGTTTTATCCTGCATATTTATATCTAATAATTCACTATATCTAATGGCTCTGAAAGGGCCAAGGTCGGTGAATTTGTAGTTATAAAAAAAATATATTAAAGTTGTTGCCAGCCAGTTTCCGAAAATTTGTTGGGGAGTCATTGAGCCGGGTTCCAGGTTTCCTAATGCCCTTGAGCCAATCATCAGGTCTTTTTCCCCTTGTAAAATGGGGGCGACCAAACCTGTCATTTCCTCCGGGTAATCCGAATAGTCCGCATCTAAAAATACCACCACATCCGGCAAAATTGCTTTTTGGGCAATATGCTCCAATCCTTTCAGGCAAGCATTTCCATACCCGCGTTCGGGTTGCAAAACGACCGTCGCTCCTTTTGCTCTCGCAACCTGTGCCGTGCGATCGGTGCTTGCATTATTACAAATGATAATCTCTCGTACCAGACTTTTAGGAATATCCTCAATAACTTTATCTACTGAGTTTTCTTCATTAAAAGCAGGAATGACCACATCAATAATGGCTTTTTTTTCCGACATGTCTGGTAATTTGTGAAAGCGTAAATTTAGGATTTAAAATGGCTTTTAGATGTACAAAAATGAACAATTATTCATCCTTTGAAAGGGATTTCTTATTTTTCGGAAAAAATAAGTTTATGCAAAAATCAATTTTCTGTTTTACTAATATTTTAATCCTCATTTTTTCTTCTGTTCTTATTTTTTCTTCCTGTAAAAATACGACGGATACTCCAGCGCCTCCCGTGGTGACAGCGGATACCACAGCAATTGAAGAACCCGAACCTGAACCTCAAAAAATTTATTCCTGGCTGCAGGATTTGCGCGTCAGGACTCAACCGGATCGGGATTCGGATATTATTGGCGAATTGGATGAAGGGGAAGCTGTTACTTACCTGGAAGAAAAAACTGATTTTACAACAAAAATTAATATACGAGGTTCGGTAATGAATGAGCCTTGGTTTAAGGTCGAACTGGCCAATGGCAAGCAAGGCTGGGTCTATGGCGGCGGTGTCAAATTTTATCCGGTGAAAGGGAAAAAATACGGCCGAACAGCTTATCGCAAATGCCTGTTTTTGGAAGATAAAGCTTATGAGGAATGTGTGGAAAGGGAATCCAACCGACAGTTGCGCCTCAATCGCAGAACGGTCAAAGCTGACCCGGAGTCGGGTTCTGTTACCCTGACTCTCCTCAGCGGTGAGAAACTGACTTTCAAAGGGAATAAAACCGGAAATGTAGAAGATTATGTTTTATATTATTATCGAGAGTATGTTTCCGGAGCAGGATTTCATGTGATTAAGAATTATTATAACGAATTTTCTGATGTAACAGTTGTGAATGATAAAACAGGAGACTCCGAAGTCGTTTGGGGACATCCCGAATTTTCTCAGGACAATGCACAGATGGTTGCCATTTCTGGTGATGATGGCAATGGTTTTGCCCGCAATGGTATTCAGGTGTATAATATAAAAGATGGAGCTTTGGAAAAGGTTTTTGAAGAAGAAATCCAGGATGCCCAACCTTATAACCCTATTTGGCTGGATGATAATACAATAGAAATCACCTTACGCAACCAAACTGCTACCCGAAAACGTATTCCGTTTTTGACTTATGTGAAAAAAGAGGGTAACTGGAGTTTGGAGTAAATCATTGTCTATAATTTAAAA
Organism: Saprospiraceae bacterium; assembly: GCA_020629915.1. GTDB lineage: Bacteria > Bacteroidota > Bacteroidia > Chitinophagales > Saprospiraceae > JAHDCK01. The sequence continues at coordinate 6,691 of JAHDCK010000002.1, read as the reverse complement.
GTAAAAAATATTAAAAACATATTTAAGTTGATTATTTTTGTTATGCTCCTTTTGATTGTTTTCAGAGGAAGCATTTATAGAAGTGTTATAAAATATAAACCTATCCAAAAGCGGACGATTAAATTTGTCTCAAACGGAAATTTAAAAAATAAAATTAAAGCCACCTTCGATGAATCCGATTTTAATCTATATGAAATAAACAGGGAAGCCCTAAACCTGACGACAAAGACCTTGTCTTTTACCTTTGGAAAAGCCAGCCGGGACCCCAATGTTTTAATGAATACAAAAAAAGGAAACTGTGTAAGTTATGCTGCTATGTATGCAAGCATTGTGCAGGAAATTATATTAAAAAATAAATTACAAAATGATTTTGCAGTAACTCACGAAGTAGCGAAGTTGAAATTTCTGGGCTTGGATATTCACGCCCTGTTTTCCTCTTCCTTTTTTAAAGACCATGATTTTAATATATTAGAAAATTTAAAAACAGGAGAAAAAATATATATTGATCCTTCGATAAGTGATTGTCTTTGGATTCAAAACATTGCAGTTGACTAACTGGGTTCCTAGAGTATGTTTAATTTTAGCTGCTTAATTCACAATCACCAGTTTAGTCACCAAAGCTTCTTCCCCGGAGCTATTGACCGCAAAAACCAGATAAACACCCGAAGCTGCTTTGCGACCATTGTAATCCCGGCCATTCCAAACGGCCTGTCCTCCAAAAGCTTCGCCTTCATAAATCAATGTTCCACTTATATCTGTGATTTTAATATCAGCATCTCGCGCCAGTCCTTTTATTGCAATGGGACCCTCGTAATCGGGCTTTACCGGATTTGGGAAAGCATAGGCTTCTTCAGAGAAAAATCCTTTGCCCTCCGTAGCCTCGGCCCGGTAGGAAACAAGTCCTTTTTCTGTACCAATAAATACTTCACCGGTAGTGGGATGCACGGCTACATCCAGAATGACATTGCTCAGTAACGGGCTGTTGGCGATTGTGAAATAGAAAATATCTTCTTCGCCATCGGGGGATAAAAGGAATAAACCATTTTCCGTGCCGACCCATTTTCGGTTAGCTCCATCTACAGCAATGGCCGTAATATTTTCGGTTTCAAGCAGGTAGCCGTTGTAGCCGCCCACATTGACAATCTTTCTCGTGCCTTGGCATCCATCCTCAAAAATCTGAGAAGAACATTGAAATATCACAATGCCCTGATTCGTCCCGGCCCAGATTTCCCCATCCTGATCAATCGCCAAACTGACCACGCCATTGACAGGCAAAACAGAATTATTGGAACTGATATGCCTAACCCTAGGCATACCTTCATTTTCATCAAAGACAGTGATACCTGCTTCATCGTGGTAATTGGTCATCCATTTATAACCGTTTCTATCGATGACAATCTCTGTGAGGCGGTTAAAATTTCCAAGTTTATAACGAGTGAAATTCCAGTCCGGATCGATCTTGACCAGGGGATGCTCCGCTGTATGATTAATGACCCAAAGATTGTTGTCCTCATCAAATGTCAAATCTGAAATTTTGTAATTTGCCGTATCTCCAATCGCCGGTTCAAAGTAACCTTCCTTGTATTGGGTAAACTTATTTTTGTTATATACAACTAATCCGTCACCATAAGAGGCCGCATAAATATGCCCTGATTCCGGATGTTCTTTTATACTTAAAAAATCAAGAATATTAGTCATAGAGGTTGGATTGTATTCCCGAAACACAAACCATTTATCATTAAAATATCTGAAAATTCCATCTCTGTTCCATTGGTATCGCCAACTAATGTTTACTTTCCCGGGTGCTACCCAAACAGAGTTTTCCGTAGCCGTTATTCTAAATACATTACCCGAGTAAGGACTATTGGGCGTAAACAAACGACAGTTTCCTGATTCGGGTTTAAGGCGGCGAAGTCCTTTCCAATCATCTACTATCCAAAAATTTCCGTTTTGATCTTCGATGGCCTGATTTAACCGGGCAATACAATCAGAGTACTCCCTTCCTGAGAAATGGGTAGCATTGAGCTGATCATCCAGCCGCACCAGGTCGTGATTTTTGCCGGAAGTGTCTACCATGTTGAGGAGCAGGTGTTTCCCGTCATGACTGACTGTTTTTATACTATAAAATGGAATATGAAATGCGGGCTCCCAGAGATTGCCATCGTAAGTATATAGGGAATCATTATTTATAACAGAATAAATTTTATTATTAAAAAGAATCATGGGACCACCCTGAAAAGATTCCGGCAACCCGTTTTTTCCATTCGCCAGTTCCCAGTCAGTCGTGTTAGCCAGATTTGGAGTATTTAAATCAAATGGATAAATGCCTTCATCAAAACTCGCAAAACCTTGATTGCCCAATGCAGCTACACTATTAAATGATATATTTAAAATAGCAGATTCTCTGGTTTCCAGTGCTTCCAAATCCATTTTGACGACCCCAAAGCCGCAAGATAGATAGGCGAATTTTTCATTAAAATAAATACTATTTATCGTTTTATCACCAGTAATGCTCGTCGTATTTTTTATATCCGGGAAGTTGATAATTGTATTGTCGTTCATTAATATATCAATATTGCTGTTGTTATAAACAATCAGCAACATTTCATTTTCGGGACTATATTTTATAAAATTGAAACCTGCATCGTTGAGTCCGTTTACTTTTGAAATGAGTTCCGTGGAATGCGGCTCTTCTTTTTCTATCATCATCAGGCCATTCGCAGAGCAGGCAAAAATGTGGGTGTTATTTTGAGCAACTGATTTGGGTTTGTTGAAGGAGGCATAGGTGCGCCACTGACCAATACCCATGTCCTGAGCACTAAGAATCATGGAAATCCCCAACAGGAAAAATGACAATAAAATACGCATCCGTAGCAGTTTTGGTTAATGACAAAGATAGCAAGACTAATTCTATTGCTTTTGGTCAAAATTTAACTTTTCCGGTAATTTAATATTGTGAGCAACCAAGGAAGAATATAGAATTGTCCTAACGATTACAAATTTTATTCCCCGACAATCGGTCCTTATTAAGCAAGTAAGCAAGTAGTCAATTTTAAAGGACGAAAATTTCGAGGATTTATTATGTCATCTTAGCTCGGTGTTAATGCATTCTGACCGGATTAGGCTGTGCCTAATCCGAAATGCGTCAACAGGTTTTTAACCTGTGTTAAAGCAGTTGAAACCCCGGTGATTATCGGGGGGGTAATTTATCATCCTAGTGGTTCAGGGACTTGTAACTTGAGCCACTAGCCCAGACATTCATCGTCAGGCAAAGCCCAGACATTTATCGTCAGGCGAGACGCCTGATAAGGCCGATTCGCCCCGTCAGGCGTCTCGCCTGACGAAAACCTTTACTAGAATGCCTGGCAATATCCAATTCTATTAGTTGGTTAAAATTGACTACTTGCTTACCGCCGATACATATTGCTCTTTTCAATTTCCTCTAATACCCGATCCGGTACCAGGTACTCTACAGATTTTCCTTCCTGCCGTGCCTTGCGGATAAAACTCGCTGAGATTTCCATCAGTGGTGCATCAAAAACGCTAACAGAAGGGTGCTCCGCCAAATCGCCAAGAGCATAATTGGGGCGTTTATAGATAAAAATTTTATAATTCTTTAAAATCAATTCGTAGTTTTTCCACTTGTGAAAAGTACCCAAATTATCTCCGCCCATAATAAGTACAAATTCATTAGCGGGGTACTTTTCAGACAGGTGGGTTAAGGTATCAATGGTATAAGAAGGCTGTGGTAATTTAAATTCAATATTGGAAGCTCTTAATTTAGGATTGTCCCCGATAGCCAACTTCACCAAGTGCAATCTGTCATGATCATTAGCCAGCGTTTTTTTGGCCTTGTGTGGATTGTGTGGAGAGACTATCATCCAGACCTGATCCAAATCCGTGTATTGCGCCATGTGATTGGCAATGATCATGTGTCCGACGTGGACAGGATTGAAAGAGCCAAAAAATAAACCAATCTTCATTTTTTATATAAAAATATTAGACCTCAATACTCATCGCCGTCAAGTCGCGATTTGCAGTCACGACTTGACTACCAGCACTATTTTTTACCGGAGAAGTGAGACTTGATGCTGTTATAAATTCTATTACAAAAATAAAAATTCTCCGCTATCGTATATCTTTTCATCATCCGCAAAAATCTCTCCTCCGTTTTTCATATTAGCCAGCATATCCCAGTGGATAGGGGATTGATTTTTTCCTCCGGTTTGGATATAAGACTGACCAATGGCCATGTGAATGGTGCCACCTATTTTTTCATCAAACAACATATTGCGGGTAAAACGCTGGATATTTTTATTCGTTCCGATAGCCGCTTCGCCAAATCGCTTCGCTCCCTTCATCTGGAAAATCTGATCCAAAAACTCTTTCCCTCGTCTGGCTTCCCATTTATATATTTCACCCTCTTTCACCCAAAGGGTCACATCTTCTACCTCATTGCCAAGATACAGGGCAGGAAAAGAAAACCGAATCACACCATTGACAGAATCTTCCACCGGAGCGGTATAAACTTCCCCCGAAGGCATATTCGTTTGACCATCTGAATTGATCCAGGTTCTGCCTTTTGTAGAAAAAGTAATATCTACGCCCTCTCCTTTATAGGTCACTTTTTCTGCATTATTTAAAATATCTACAATGGCTTGCTGGTAGTTGCGGGTATCCAGCCATCGGGCTATCGGATCCTCATCAAACAGGTTACAAGCATTGAATACGAAATTTTCATATTCTTCCAGAGACATTCCGGCATTTTGAGCCGCAGCATTAGTAGGGTACTGGCAAAGGTTGCGTTTGAGTTCGCGGGTGGCCGTTCTTTTAAAATAGGTATTCAAAACTCCCTGTGAAGCTGTTTTGGCAATTTTGCGTTTTTCAGGATCGACATTTTGATCCTCCATCATATTAAAAGGTGCGCGGATGAAAATATAAGCATCAAACTCCTCCATCGCTTTTTGATAAAACGGAGAAACGTATTTGAGTTGAGTCTCATTAGATTTATCGAGGTAGATTCGATATTGCTCTCTAAATTCCATCATCACTTCGGGAAATGCCCCTGCTTCCAAAGCAGCACGATAGACTTCTCTGACCAGCGGCTCTGCCAGGGTCGTAGATTTGATATAAAATTTATCCCCCGGTTTTATTTCCAGACAATAATTAACCAATAAGTTGGCGTATTTTTTTAATATGGGATTAGACATTATATTTTGTTTTACAATAATAAGTTTCTAATTCAATTATATGATTGTACAATTGAACAGGTAAATAGTTGATATGTTTTGGTAAAAAAATTACCAGTGCTTCACCTGGTGGGGATACCGTAAAGTGTAAAGGTGTTGAATTTTAGTTTGTAACAGGTTGCGAAGGTCTGTAATATTTTCCTTTTTTAAGGCAGAAATGAAAATTATTTCTTTTTCGTGGGTTTTTTGGAGGCTTTCTTTTAAATCATTTTCCAGTTCACGGCGCGTTTTGGCATCCAGCAAATCATCAAAATATAAATCCCGATACCGATCAATTTTATTAAAAACAATAATCGTTGGTTTATCAATGGCTTCCAGCTCTTTCAGGGTTTTATTAACAGTATTAATGTGATCCTCAAAATTTGGATGCGAAATATCCACGACGTGAACGAGCATATCACTTTCCCGAACTTCATCCAGCGTTGACTTAAAACTCTCCACCAAATGATGCGGCAATTTCCGTATAAACCCAACCGTATCCGACATCAAAAAAGGCATCGAGCCAAAAACGACTTTCCGCACCGTCGTATCCAGCGTAGCAAACAGTTTATTCTCTGCAAAGACTTTTGATTTACTTAGCAGATTCATCAAAGTAGATTTTCCCACATTTGTATAACCTACCAGAGAAACCCGGATCAGCTCGCCCCTGTTTTTGCGCTGAGTCGTATTTTGCCGATCAATTTTATCCAGTTTCTTTTTTAAAAGGGCAATTTTATCCCGTACAATCCGGCGATCCGTTTCTATCTCCGTTTCCCCCGGCCCACGCATACCAATACCCCCACGCTGCCGCTCAAGGTGCGTCCACAACCCGCGTAGTCTTGGAAGCAGATACTGCATTTGAGCAAGCTCTACCTGCGTTTTGGCCTGGGCCGTTTGAGCACGGCTGGCAAAAATATCAAGAATCAAACTACTTCGATCCAAAACTTTAACCTTCAGTGCTTCCTCGATAATATTGACTTGTTTACCCGTCAAATCATCATCGAAAATGACCATATTTATATCCTCATTTTCTTCTACAAAAGCCTGAACTTCTTCCAGTTTTCCCTTTCCTACAAAGGTGCGGGGATTGGGATGTTGAAGTTTTTGATAAAATCGACGAACCGTTTTTGCGCCGGCCGTTTCTGCCAGAAATTCGAGCTCGTCCAGATACTCATGAAGCATTTCTTCCGTCTGATTGGCTTGTACTAAACCAACGATGACAGCCTTTTCTTTTTTCTTTTTAATTCCTTTCCTGGCTTTTTCCCCAAGATTCCATTCGTTATTTGACATATATCGTTGGTTTTTTTTACAAATTTAACAGAATTGAAATTTATACAGATATAAAGAGAAATTAGTTCACTTTTTATTTAAGGAATGGTGAATTAATAAATTGCGTTTTTAGACGTAGTAATTTTTTCTCCAAATCAAGGCGAAAAACATAGGCGATGCAGGGCATCGGCGAG
>JAHDCK010000167.1 GCA_020629915.1 Saprospiraceae bacterium | reverse complement strand
ATTTTGATTTATTTTTATAATATAGTTTAATTAAATATTGATACCATACAACACCAACGGCATAAAATCCGACAGTAATTAAAAAGATGGTAACATAGCGATATTCCTGCTCCCTCAGCCAGGCAAATGCCTGCATACTAAAAAACCAACTTCCGGACCAGATGGCTGCATTCAAAGCGGAAATTATTTCCTGATTTTTTTCTCCTACAAAATACATGCTCAGTTCGGAAGTCATCGGGCCAGCTACATTCATTAAAGGTTGTCTTATAATATAAAATCCTATAGCAAGAGTAGTTACAAAAACCGTCCCGGCAAAGTATTCCGTAATGGCCATCAGAAATAAGGCGAGTACCGCCAGACTTTGAAACAAAGTAATCGCAATAGAATATCCAAAGTTCCGACGGATATAGGGCATGAAAGTCATCCCCATAGCTACCATCACATAAGTCGTAGCACCCATAACGGAAAAGGTATCGGAAGGAACTCCGTGGACATGAAGGAAAAATAAGTTGATAACCGGAATGGTAAATCCCGCACCAAATGCAATGATCAAAGTGGGAATAGAAACAAACAGGATTTTATTCCAATCATAAAATTGATATATTTTTTTAAAGGGTATTTTTTGAGATAAATTTTCTTTTATATTTATTTTTAACATAAAATAAACGGCCAGATATCCAAAAAGGGTGCAGCCCAAAATCACGTTTCGCTCTGAGAAAAGAACGGGGTCAAAGGCATGGAGAAAATAATTCAAAAAACCCACTATACAAATTCCAAAACTCCAGGTTTGAAATAACATGGAAATTGCTTCGGAGTGATATTCTTTATCACAGTTATTTAGAATGAACGGCATCCCGGCCACCTGCAGGCACAGCCAAAACAATCCCCAAATGAACATTCCAAAAGACAGAAGTGAGGTATTTTGCATTTCTATCGCCCAAAGAATAAAAAGGGATGTGGTAGGAAGTCCAAAAGCCGCCGTAAGAAAAAGTGGCTTGAGTTTTCGGCCTTTTATAAAAATACCCATTGGAAAAGCCAACAACATTACGCCCGCAAAACGCCAGGAAATTATATCTCCAATTTCATAATCTTCAAAACCAGAATGCTCGAGGTGATAATTCAATAATAGAAAGAAAGAAGAATTGATCAACTGGATAATCAGCTCGGCCAATACGAGGTAGCGAATCGCCAAAGGCACTTTTTTATAATTATCCAGTATTTCAGAAAAACGCAAATTCCTTTCTTTTTATGAGGGCGCAAGATAGGTTTTTTTAAACTTCCAAAGGGGGGTATTCTGCTTCTAGCAAAGTGCGAATATTTCTATACAAAACATAACAACAACCCGCCATTAATACATGGCTAATATCATTATGATTAAAAAATAAATGGAAGCTGATTTCTAATTGATAAACAATGCCGGGAAGAAAGCAAAGCAAAAGTGCCAGACACATATTTCTATGTACTTTCTTTTTGGTTTTTACCCAGGTATAAATAAAAGACCCCAGGGAGATAAGGGCAATACCAATAGCCGAATTTATTTTGACCAATTCAAAGGAGCGGGTTTCGGGCATCCAAAGTAAAAAATAAAATAATAATAATTTTATAAGTAAAATACCAATCCAATTTTTATCTTTTAAAAATTTATATTTTGGGTTACAATATAAACTGGCATTTTCTAAATAAAAAACAGCCGGCGCAGCAAATATCCAACCCGATACTTTCCCCGGAATTCCAAATATATATAAAAAAGCATGACCAAAAATAGCTGCATTGAAAGTGCTAATGGCAAGAAACAAAAAGTAAAGGGCAAACCAAATCCGGGGACGACTGGTGCGCTTCAATTGATACAGTTTTATAAAGGCAAACAAGCAAACGCCTACGGTCAGGAAATCCGTCAGAGCTGTCATTGGCTCCTGAATGAGTACACCGTAAAGGGTGATAAAATTTTCTTCGGGGTTCATGTTTAGTTAATTTGGTTTTCCAGCCAGGGTATAATTTTGTGAAGCTGATCCGGTTGGAAAGATCGCATCCCAGGAATTTTTTTAAACCAGGTTATCTGACGCTTGGCATAACGCCTTGTGTTTTGTTTTATATTTAAAATAGCTTTATCTAAATTTGTCCGGCCATTCAGGTAATCAAACAACTCCTGATAGCCTACCGTTTGAAGTGCGTTGAGGTGTTGATCTTTTAATAAAGATTTTACCTCATCCAACAGTCCTCCTTTCATCATAATATCTACCCGACGATTAATGCGGTCATAAAGAGCTTCGCGTTCCCAATCTATTTGTATATAAATAGAATCAAAATATCTTTGAGCTTTAGGCGCATTCAAGAAAGTGGAGTAGGGGCGACCACTCGCGCGGCAAATTCCGAGGGCGCGTATTAGGCGATGTGGATTATTTAAATCTACTTTTTTATAATAATTTAAATCCTTTTCTTTTAACTCTTCCTGCAGGGCTTCAATGCCTTTGAGTTCAAAAACTTGTTGAAGCGCATTTTTTACCTCCTCCGGCACCTCCGGAAAATCATCCAAGCCTTCACAAACAGCTTTGATATACATTCCCGTTCCACCCGCCATGATAACAACATTATTTTTTTCGTATAATTTATCCAGCAATTTTAAAGCCTCTGCTTCATAGTCTCCGGCATTATACGCATCGTAAATACTTAAATTATTAATAAAATGATGCTTAACAGCGGCGAGTTCTTCTAAATCGGGCTTAGCTGTTCCAATCGACATTTCCCTGTAAAACTGTCGGCTGTCACAGGAGAGAATTTCTGTATTAAAATATTGAGCTAACTGAATCGCTAAGGCGGTCTTTCCTGAAGCCGTTGGGCCACAAACGACAATTAAATATTTTTTGGGGAAAGCCGCCATTTTGGTAACGGTTAGTTTTTGCGTCCGGTCACTTCGTACACCTGGATCTTTTCCTTTTTACCTGCGACCTCAACCGGTTCATAAGCCAAAAACTCAAACATATTGTGAACTTTATTATAAACAGAATCACTAATCAAAACGCTGTTTGGACTTTCCTTCGTCAATGATTCGATCCGCTTCCCGGTGTTGACGGTATCTCCGGTAACCGAATATTCAATGCGATCCTCTGATCCCAGATTCCCGGCTACCACTTCTCCGGCATTGATGCCAATTCCTATTTTTACTTCTCGATTCAGGCGGGTTTGATATATAGCATTTAAATATTGGACTTTTTGCAGCATTTCAAGGGCGCACTGCACCGCTTTTTCCTCACCGCGATCTACAGAAACGGGCGCACCGAAAACGGCAAAAACTTCATCACCTACAAATTGATTAACTGTCCCGTCATATTTTTTAACCGTTTCTGTCATCAGAGAATAATAATCATTAAGGAATGTTACCACCTCCTTCGGCGACAACTCTTCGCTCATGGAAGTAAACCCTCGGATGTCGCAAAACAAAACCACGATATGCCTTTGCTCGCCTTCAAAGATAGAAGACTCTTCTGTGTTGAGCGCTTTTTCCACCACAGGCTCCGGCACATATTTCATGAACAGCCTCAGGGTGCGTTCCTGTTCTTCTACCTTGTGTTTCAGTTCCTCCACGAGGCTTCGGTTGCTGTTTTGGAGATAATATAATTGTTTAGCGTTTTCGATGGCGACTTTGAGATCGTTTTCGTCCCATGGCTTTGTAATATATCTAAAAACTTTACCTTTGTTTATGGCATTAACAATGGCTTCCATGTCGGCATATCCAGTCAAAATCATGCGGATGCTGTTTGGAAATTCGGGCAGCACTTTTTCCAGAAATTCTACCCCGGTTATTTCCGGCATTCGTTGATCTGTAATGATGAGTTGGATTTCTTTTTGGCGCATAATTTCAATGCCTTCCATGGCACTCGTAGCGGTATGCACCCGGTATTCTCTCCTAAAAGTAGCTTTAAAAGAAACTAAGTTTTGAGGTTCGTCGTCAACGTATAAAATATTAAAATCCCTTGAGGACATATTTGTTAGTATTAATTGGATTTTTCAAAGCGGCAAATATACGTTTTTTACTTTTTACTGACTTTTCTGAGAAGGAATAATTTAAGAAATGCCGTTTTCTTTTTGTTTTACGGGTAATTTAATAGTGAATTCCGTTCCTTTTCCAGGCTGACTACTCACTTTTATACTTCCATTATGGTTTTCTATAATGCCATAACTAATAGCCAAACCCAGCCCGGTTCCTTCACCGACATCTTTAGTCGTATAAAAAGGTTCAAATATACGTTTTTTTACTTCTTCTGTCATTCCCCGGCCAGTATCTCTGATTGAAATAATTGCATTTTCATTTTTCAGAAAAGTTTTTATATATATTTTTCCTTTTTCTTCAAATGCGTCGATAGCATTAGAAATCAAGTTCATAAAGACCTGATTGATCTTTCCAGCCTGACATTCTACCAAAGGTAATGATCCATATTCTTTTATAACCTCTGCCTTATTTTGCATTTTTGTTTTTAATAAAACTAAAGTAGAATCAATTCCCTCTTGCAAATTAACGGCTTTAAAATCATCTTCGTCCAGCCTGGAAAAATTGCGTAGTCCCAGGACAATTTCTTTGGTTCTGGCTGCTCCTTCCTGAATACCTTTCAACAAAGTTTCAATTTCTTCATATAAATAATCTACCTCTATTTCTTCTTCAAACTCCAGAATGCGTTCCAGCTCCAGAGCGACTTCTTTTGTTTCCCGAACGCTTTGATATTTTTCTAATAATTCTTTTATATCTTTAAAATCATTTTTCAGGGGGCCGATATTTGCACTCACAAAATTAATAGGGTTATTGATCTCATGGGCGATTCCGGCAGTCAGTTGACCCAGCGAAGCCATCTTTTCAGATTCCACTAATTGGGTTTGGGTAGTTTGCAATTTGTTGAGGGTTTCTTGTAGCTCTTCATTTTTATTGGACAATTCCTGTGTGCGCGCCTTTACTTTTACCTCCAGTTTTTGATTGATATCCTTTTGTAATTTTTCATTTTTTTCCAGTTGCTCGATATATTGTTGTTGAACGGCTCGGCGTTTTTTATCATTCAATCTTGCCCGATAACCCAAACCAAGAGAAAACAAAACCAACTGCGCCAAAACACCCACCTGAACATACAAATCACTCAAAGGCCAATCTATCAATTTCAACCAACCCAAAACACTTACCGCATTAAAAGCAAGTAGGATTGAAGTTCCCAGCACAAACCATTTCGCAACGAGGTCTTTTGTAAAATACAAGCGAATCGTTACCGCAACCATGAAAAACAGTTCAAACAGGTAAAACCAATTTTCTACCATATCCGTCGGGAAGAGAACAAGGTTGCAATACAAAACCAGTGGAACCATCAGGAAACGAAACCAAATATATCCTACAATAACTTTATCCCATTTCGGAATTAATTTTTTCGTATTTAAAAAATATTTAGCAAACAAGAGAAAGGTCGCCCCGATCGTCTGAGAGGTGAGGACTTCCACATACATCAGTTGATAGGGAAATTCTCCCAGAGGAGGTAATAAGGTCAATTCCATTTTTAGGCTTCTGAACAATGCAACAGATAAAGAAACCATATATAAAATATAAATGGCATAAGTCTTATCTCTTGAAGTCAGCCATAAGAAAAAATGATATAAAATCATTATCCATATTGCTCCGTGAAAAACAGCCTGTGCCATGTCCCGGTTCAGAATAACATCCTCCCAAAAGTTTTTAGAAGAATTGACCCATAAAACAAATTTAACAGGCGTATTGGTGTAGCAGGGTTTTGCCCGGGCATAAACCGTGATAGGGACATTTTTTTCAAATTGAATTTTGACCTGGCTATGAGATTGCGCTACGGCCAACTCGGATCGTTTTACAAAACGACCAACTTTCCTTCGCTCCCGATTCCCATCCGGATATAATAAATATATTTCTGCATCTTGTGCGTGAATAAAGGTCACAAAATATTCTCGCTTTACAGGACTCACCAAAGTGACCCTGCCCCAATAGGTTTTTTTATAGTGAAACGGTTTTGGAAATTCTGAATAAGGAACAAAGCGATGACTTTCTAATGCTAAAATTTCACGAAAAGAAGATTCATGAGATTCATCTTCCAGAATTTCGTAATAGTCTCCGGCTTTTATAGAAATAGCTTCCTTCTCCTTGAGCTTATCAATAACAAGGGTGTCCTGAGAAAAAAGCAGGGCAGGGGAGAGCAATGAAATTACTATCCAAATTATATTAAAATACCTCAATGTGTAACTATTGCAGAGATGCAATTTCATCTCTTGAAAAATTAAAAGGGGATTTTATTATATAATAAAAATTTATTAATCTGAATATTTGAACTGCGAACTTTTAAAAGTAAAAAACCTATTAGTTTTTAATGCCTGTTATGCTTCTTTTTCCTCCTCAGCTTTTGGCTGATCGATCGGCAATGTAATCATAAAAGTTGTGCCTTCACCTAAAGCACTTTCCACATCGATCTTTCCATTGTGTTTTTCTATAATTCCATAAGTGATAGAAAGTCCCAACCCGGTTCCTTCTCCGACATCCTTCGTTGTAAAGAAAGGTTCAAACAAACGTTTTTTGGTTTCTTCTGTCATTCCTTTTCCGCTGTCTTTGATACTTATCTGAACTTGTTGATCATTAATTTTAGCTGTGGTAATATTAATTTCTCCGGGACCTTCAATAGCTTGTCCGGCATTATTTAATATATTCATAAAAACTTGATTTAATTTGCCTGGCAAACAATCTATTTCCCCAACTTCACCGTAATGACGAATAATTTTGACTCGGTCTTTCAGGTTATTTTTCAGGAGCATTAGGGTAGAATCAATCCCATCCTCAATATCCGCCCGCTTGAAATCTTCTTCGTCTGTTCTGGAGAAATTGCGAAGTCCCTGAACAATATCCTTGGTTCGTAAAGCGCCTTCTTCGATTCCATTCACCAAATTAAAGACCTCTTCAAAGATGAAATCGCTTTCCAAATCTTCGCAGTAATCAAGAGCCTCTTTCAAATCCGATTCAACATTTGGAGATTTTGCCAATCCCTGAAATTTTTCAAACATAGAAACGATATCCTCGATGTCTCTTTTCAAGGGACTGATATTTCCAGTAACGAAATTAATCGGGTTGTTAATTTCATGGGCGATACCTGCCGTCAACTGACCCAAAGATGCCATTTTTTCAGATTCTACGAGTTGGGTTTGTGTGGCTTGCAAATCGATGAGGATGCGTTCCTGTGCTTCTTTTTGCTTTACTATTTCATCCCTTTGATTAGCAATTTCCCGGCTTTTGACCAGGATTTCATCTCTTTGATTTTCCAGGTGGCGTTTTTGCAACTGAATGGCTCGATTATTTTCCTGCAAGCGTTCTTTTTGTTTTTGAATTTCATTATTTTGCTCCTGGATTTCATCGTTTTTCTTTTGCAAAGCTAAATTAGACTTTTGCTTCAGGCGGTTTCTGTTCCAGAAAACCATCGCTAAAGTTCCAAGTAAAAGCATCAAGCCTCCACCAATAAAAAACCATCTGTCCCTTCTCGCTGTCTCTGAATTGAGCCGTGCTTCCACCTCTAATCGCCGCATTTTTGAGTCCTTTAGTTTTAGGTCACTCTCCTTGATTAAACTATATTTATCTTTGGTAGCTTTTTCTAATTCCTTTTGTTTAGCTTTCAATTCTTCTTTCGTAAGCTTATCCAATTCGGCTAGTTTTTCCTGACTTTCTATTCCCAGATTTTTATAGGTGGATGTTTCGTTTTTTAGGGTTAAATTTTCAGTAACCAATTCAGAATTTTCTCTTTTTAATTTGCTGTTTTCCCGTTCCAGTCGTTTGGATTTTTCTAAAGCTTCTTTTTCTCTTCTGGACGAGCCGGAACTAGAGGTACTGGTTCGTGGACGAGTGCTTTTAGAACCCAATACCTTATTCATGTAATTTCTGGCCTGGGAAGTTTGATTATTGGCCATTGCTGCCGAATACAAAATCATGGTATTCTCAGTTATTAAGTCCCGATCACCAATTTGATCAGCGATGGTATTACTGCGTTTTAGTAAGTCAAATACATTATCATTTCTTTTAAAATTGCCTTCCCGAAAGGCAATAACTCCCCGAAGATGGAGTGCTTCAGCCATTTTAGCCCGGCTATTTCTGTCGTTGTATTTGGTATATCTTTTTTTGGCTTTGTCATAAGCCACCTTGGCCACATGGCTGGCATCGCTTGGCCTCGAAGATGATTTTAGTTGTGCCCAATTCAATAAATAATCAATTTGTGCCGTTGAACTTTTACCTTTTAAACCTCTGTTCACTTCAGAGATTCGGGTTTGACCCTGTAAAAAAACAAAACTCAGGCAAAGAAATATGCTAAACAATAATCTCATAATCAATTAGTTCAGATTTTTATCTTAAAGTAAAGATTTAACTTAAATCCATGAAAAATTTAACCTTCTAATCCTTAAATGTATTGGAATATTTCCAGTAAAATAGTAAATTTGATTAAACGACACGGAAATTAGTTCAATTGTCCGGGAATTTAAAAGTTATGAAAGAAAAAATAATTCAATATTTGTCGGAAATGGCGGGCAACCGGGAAGAAATAGTGCTCCCAGGCTTAGGGAGTTTCCTGATTACCTACACAGGAGCAAAAATTGACAACGTACAGGGTTATATATATCCGCCGTCCAGAAAGATAAATTTTAATGAAAATCTAAGGGTTGACGATGGAAAACTAACCCAATATATTTCTGTACGTGAAAGTATTTCGCTTGCTGATGCAGAATCTTTGGTGCAAAATTTTGTATCCGAATGTAAATCTGAATTGAAAAATAATGAAATTATTCCGCTTGGCTCCCTAGGACGATTGTACCGGGATTTTATGGGGAAAATTCAGTTTGTTCAAGATCAAAATCAAAATTTTAATGCCCAGTCATTTGGTCTGGGACGATTGCAATATTATCCAATACTGCGCTCAGAAACTAAAGAAAAAGTTATACAGGCCCAGCAAAAAATTACGGCAAAAACGCCGGTAAAAACGCCTGAAACAGCTGTCAAAAAAAATCGATGGGGCACTGTGGATTGGACAATTGGGGTAGGGGCCATGCTCTTGATTGGCGTCATTGCTTTACCGTTTTTTTTATTTGACTTTGACAACGGAAATGCCCCGGCACCCGTTTCTAACAAAATTCCGGTTGATCGAACAAACATTAAACCTGTCAAAAACAAAGCAGATGCGACGGTGGATTTGGATGGAAATGCAATGGAGAAACCTGAATATGAGGTGGACCAGGAAGACATCAAATCTTATGTTAGTCCAGTTGATAAAAAAGCTCCGGATTATATCGTTATCGTTGAGCAGTTAAAATCTGAAGCTAATGTGAGTCGTGTAATCGAAAATATTTTTCACGAAGGCTATGAGCCGTTTATACAAGACAGACAAAACGGAGCTAAGCGTGTAGGCATTGAATTGTTTTGTGAGGCAGAGGATTTAGAATTTCACCTGGAACGCATCAAATCAAAATTCAACAAAGAGGCTTGGTTGATGACCAAATAATATTTGGTTTATATGAAAATTTTTGAGCCTTGAAAATTTCAGGGCTTTTTTTTTGCATTCCATGAAAGGAAGGTTGGTGAATTTTTCTATGTATAATTATTTTCAAAGCTGTCAAAACACATTTACTTTTATTAGAATTGTCAGCAAAACAGGATTAACAGATTTTTTGTCCCGGGAGGCTGTTTTAACAACATACAAAGAAACCCATAATTATGATTATGTTAAATAGGCTGTTTTTTAAACTTCCCTGCCGCCCGTGTGT
>JAHDCK010000166.1 GCA_020629915.1 Saprospiraceae bacterium | reverse complement strand
AAGTCTGCGATACAAAAAAATAAACTGCCTCTACATTAACTCAAAGGCAATCGTTGCGGCGCCTGTACCCAGATATTTTCTGTGATATAAATTCCAATCAAAACCAAAATAGCTGCGGGCAGATCCGTCAAATTTGTCGAAAAAAAGTAAAGCAACAGGAAAGGAATTATATTTCCAACCAATATACAACCCAGCCAAAACGTATTTTTATAAACGCCTTTGGTGATCATATCTACCGTTTTTTTAGCATCTTCAGTTGGGTGGGTGATGGTCAATTCTACCAGAATAGTGGCCAGATTAATAGCAATTCCACCCATTAAGATCCAGCAGCAAAATTCTAATATTCCAAAATTTATAAAATTAAAAACAGAACCAATCATTAAAAAAACTGCTGCGCCAGCCATCAGGGAATGTACAAGCATGTGTAAAGCCAATGTCGGACTTTGCCAGAAATCCCGACCCTTGGCCTGGGCAAACAAAAAGGCCGTATAAACCGCTACAATGACTGCTGTAATTCCGGTTAGAACAAGTAGGGGAGCGGTTATTGTATTAAAATTTATAAAATAAAATAAAAATAATAACGATAGCAATCCACCATACAGAGTAATCGCATATCCGCCCTTGACGAGCCAGGATTTCCAGTGAGGCCGAAGCAGGACATACAGAAAGCGATCCGGCCGATCCAAATCTTTTATCAATAGCAGTCCCGTCAAAAGCAGAAAGACCAAGCCCGTCCCTAAACCAAATAAAATCGTATTTGTATCAAGAAAATTTGAGTCAAAGAGCCAAGCCAGAAAAATCACCAAAAACGCTCCGGCAGATATAGCCTTCGTCCAGACATAAGCCGATACTTCCCAACCCCATAGCAATCCCTTGTCCGGCGCATCATAAGTTCGGTGGCCTTTGCCAAGGAGAACATCTACAGACTTTTGAGCGGGTTGTTGGGAGGATTGAGATTGAGCCAGAGCTTGTAGGACATCGCCATTAGAGAAAGCCATTTTCTCGGCTTCCTTGGCAAAGTGTCCCACGCCCGTTCCCTGCGAACTCCAAAAGTAGGCATCGGATTTTTCAGTAGCGGTAGGATTCAAGGATAAATCATCTGCATCAATATAAAATAAATTTGGATTTGTACCTTTTTCAGCCTTCCGAACTTTGACAGACTGACGGGCCAGGAGCGTAGCGATCTCCGAATCAGGATCTTCCATATCGCCGGAGATGATGGCATGTTCCGGACAGACATTCACGCAGGCCGGTTCGAGGCCGATGTCCACCCGATGAGCGCAGTAATTGCACTTGGCTGCGGTATGGGTTTCCGGGTCGATATAGAGAGCGTCGTAGGGGCAGGCCTGCATACAGGATTTGCAACCGATACAACGATCCTTATCAAAATCCACGATACCATCTTCCCTTGTATACAGGGCTTCAACCGGGCAAATATCCACGCAGGGCGCGTCCGTGCAATGATTGCAACGCATGACAGAAAACAATCTTCGGGTATTGGGAAAAGTACCTTTTTCCACCTGTTTGACCCAGGTACGATTGACGCCGACGGGCACTTCATGTTCTGATTTGCAGGCTGTGGTACAGGCATGGCAGCCAATACACTTGCGATTATCAATTATAAAACCAAATTTCATGTATAAATTGGTTAAGGCTTGTTATTAGGATCTGATTTCTCTACATTAGACTGCACGGCACTTTTTCTCCATACCCCGGATGCACCATCTTTGGTTTGATGATAATGCTCAACGGCATTGTGGACATATTCAAAAAAGCATTCTTTTCCCAGTTTTTCCATCAAGTATGCTTTTTTTAGAATATCCCGCACGGGGCCGATGACATCGCAGAGGTAGAGTTTTATATTTTTATTATTTAAATAATCAAAAATCTCACTCAAAGCGTGGAGACCGCTGCTGTCCATATCGTTCATACTACTCGCATCAATGATAAGTAATTTTAAATCATTTCCCTTATCCTGCACCGCTTTTTTTATACTTTCTTTAAAGGTAGCGACATTTCCAAAATACAATTGGGCATCAAAGCGAATGATGAGAATTTCTTTTTCGGTGATGGCTTTTTTATAACGATTGACATTTTTATAATAGGGAGAATCGGGGAGGTTGCCCAAGATAACAAAATGAGGATCCGCACTTCTGTAAAGAACCATTAAAACAGATAAAATGACACCAGCCAAAACGCCTTCTTCGATTCCAATAAAAAGGGTAATCACAAAGGTTAGGAGCATCATCCAAAAATCCCGGCGGTGTCTTCTCCAAAGCAAAGAACCCTCCTCCCAATCAAACAAGCCCAAAACGGATACAATAATGATGGCAGATAAAACGGCTCGGGGCAGGTAAAAAATCAAAGGGGTGAGAAAGAGTAAGGCGAGGGCTACTATAAAGGCAGTAACGATGGACGCCAGTTTGGAGCGGGCACCCATTTCGCTGTTGATGGCGGAGCGGCTAAAGCTGCCGGATGTGGGGAGAGCCTGAAAAAATGCACCGCCGATTTTTGAAATTCCGATGGCGATTAGCTCTCTGTTGGGGTTTACGGTATAATTTTGATGGCGCGCTTCCAGCACTTTGGCAATGCCAATACTTTCTACTACACCTATAATAGAAACAGTCAGGACTGTTGGCAGCAGCAATCGAAAATTTTCCATTGTAAAATCCGGCAGGATAAAATCCGGCCACCCGCCTTCCACTCCTTTTATAATATCCAGCCCACGTTGATCCCAGCTGAACCCCCAAGCCAATAAAGTGCCTAATAAAACCACGATTAATGCTCCGGGTATTCTTGGGTTTATTCTTTTTAAAAATATTAATAAAAATATACTTCCAGAACCTATAGCCAGGGTAAGAAGATGCGTTTTGTGGATGTTTTTTATAAAATATAAAACCTTTTCGTATAAATAATCCGTTTGAGGTAAAGGAATACCCAAAAAATCTTTTAGCTGATTAATAGTAATGATAATAGCTGCCGCAGAGGTGAATCCGGCCACGACCGGGTGGGAGAGGAAATTGACGAGAAAGCCCATTTTTAAAACGCCCATAAGTGCCTGAAATATTCCCACAAGTAAACCAGTCAGTAAAACCAGTTGGATATATTTTTCAGAAAAGGGTTCTGCGATTTGACTTACTCCTGCCAGAATAAGTAAGGAAGAAATAGCTACCGGGCCAATGGAAAGATGCCGGGAGGTGCCTAGTAAAGCAAATAAAAGTAAGGGAATTAATCCACCATACAATCCATAAACAGGGGGTAATCCGGCGAGCATGGCGTAAGCCATACTCTGTGGGATAAGGATAATGGCAACGGTTATCCCGGCAAGGGTATCTGCTTTGATCTCAGGTAGGGTAGTTGAAAACCCTTGTTTTTTTAATATATTTTTAATAATTGGTTAATTTAAATAACAAAGATTAGATTTTTTAATGGGTTTTCAAAAATGGTTGTATTTATGTATCCACAATAATAAAACCAGATTGATCAATAGAGTGTTTTGCATGTACAAACAAAATCATATGGCTATGAATATTCAGGAAAACTGGCTCACCATCAAACGTCATTTTTATACCTGCCTGAAACAAAATTTGCATGTAGCAGTGGCTTCCGTTAGTAAAGAAGGTTATCCAACTGTCACGCCAATTGGTTCTCTTTTTTTGAATCAAGATACCTCCGGTTTTTACTTTGAAAAATTTCCCTCAAAATTACCCAAACATGCAAAAAATAATAAACATATATGTGTTTTAGCTGTAAATAATTCAAAATGGATGTGGTTTTGCTCCTTGTGGAAGGGGAAGTTTTTGACCTTCCCAGGGATGAAATTATATGGCGAATTGGGCAAGCTTCGCAAAGCTACGGAGTTAGAAAAACAACGGTGGTTAAAGCGCACAAAGATAGTGAAACGACTAAAGGGTCATGATTTACTTTGGTCAGATATGGACTATGTAAGAGAGGTACATTTTACAAAAGCAGAGATAATAAATTTGGGAAAGATGACCATTGATCTGGGATGAAAAATAAAATTTGGGAAATTGATACTGATTAGAAATTTTAATAAACTCGGTCTATTTTAGACTGAGTTTTTTATTTTTGGTTGTTACAAATCAGGAAATTCTGTCAATTTGAAGTATTTTTTTAAAAAAATGTGGTTTTAACAAAACGTAACAATAATAACACTAAAAGGTTCTGAACAGTATTGCTGTTTTGGATGAAACTTCTTATTTTATGTCACACCCAAGATAATAAGAGAAAATCTTGATGCTCCTCACAAATGCCCTGTTTATAAGGGATTCAGACCTCCCTGTTAAATTATTCGACAATAATTTTGATAGAAATTGGAAAAAAACGTTAAAAATCTGTTAAAATAATTCAATTCATTTTGATATTTTTAATCCTGTGCTGATTTCGTACACCTCAAAAAACAAGCACTTGAGCATTATTTCAAACAACAAACACACCTCCCCATATTTTTTTTAATATTAAGAAATAATTAAATATTTTTTTAAACAAGCAGATCCTCTTTTGCTCAGTTTAGAAAGTTGTTTAGATAAAATTCAAAAGCATGAAAAATAGTTTACTCCTTCTTCTGGCTGGTGTAGCCGTTCTGATTCCAGGTATTTACTTTGCCCAGGGACTCGTTTATTCTTCTCCGGAAAAAACAGAAACTCCTGTAGAAAAAACGGAAACAACCGATCGTGTTGTAACCTTAAAACGGGATATAAGAAATATTAAATCTAAAGCGGATTTTACAAAAAAACCACTTAAAGAACCTACCTATAAAATCCAGCGTGCCGAGGATAAAAAATCAACTTCCTCCCAGCCTGTCCCTACTTCTGGACGTTGGGCTGTAAGTCAGGAATATGTTGATGAAAAATTAAACTCATTGGAAGAGAGAATCAAATCTCTTAAAGCACTTCCGAGTCTTACCAAAGAAGGTCAGTTGCGCTTAAAAAAATATGAGCAATTATACGAAGACCTTAAGAATCAAAAGAAATAAAATATATTCTTTTTAGAATTTCAAGACCACAACCTTTCTTCTTAGGCAATGTATTTTTTTGTTGCCTGAGTTCCAAAATCAATAGAACATGAGAAGTTTTCACCTAAATTTATTGAAGATATCCTTTCTTTTAACAGGCATTTTAATTCCACAAATTCAGTTTGCTTGTGATAGCTCAGAGTCTACCTTATTGAGCATTACGGAAATCGGTACAACGGGAACCTATACCGCAGTATTTGAGTTTTGCTTTGCCGGAGATACGCCGGCAAATGGTCCCACCTATGGTTTTGAAATTACCATTAATGGCGCTAATGTAACTGCCGTTACGCCGACTTCAGTTACCAGTTCTAATAGCACAACCCTCAATGCTACTGGTGTTGGTACAGGTACTATCAGCTTTGGAGACTGGACAGATGATACAGCTCCTCCTTTTGTGGATACAGGTGATCCTCAGCAGTGTTTTAATATAACACTGACACTGGATTCTTATCCGACAGATTGGTTTATTACTGGTCAGGAAATGTTTATCCCAACTACCGGACCTCCCGCAGACAGAGTTCCTACTGCTTGTGAGTACACAGGAGATTTTCCTCCCAATTGTACAGCTGATGCAGGAACAAATACCAGCACAAGTCCTATCGAAGTCTGTGCAGATGAGGATGCCAATGTAACCGCTACAGGTACAACCAATACCAACGTAGGAGCAGATCCTTGTATTGGTTGGGGCTTTTGGGTATTGGATGATCCGCTGGGAGTTTTTGCGGGTTTACCAGGCATTGGAAACCCCCCAACTGGTGGAATGCCAACAGATGATCCCAACTTCGTCGGAGCCTGGTCAAGTCTTGATTTCCCATTGGCTAATGGTGAAAACGCAACTCTCCCCGCTGAAAACAACGGGGTAACTTATTATATCGCACCAATTACTTTATCTAATTGTGAAACCGCAGAAATAAATGCAGGATGTTTTGATGTTGGAAACCCAACCGAGATTTATTTTAATCCTCCAATTATTTACAATACAGAAATTTCTTGTGACGATGACGCTATTCCAACAGTTCAAATTTCAGTAACTGTTTCTGGTGGTTATCCCAGTACCGGAGGAGGCAATTTTACAATTACAAATGATGGGGATGGAACAGCTTCTCCAACTACTGTCGCAAATGATGGTACTTTTACAATAACGGGGATACCAGATAATGGAAATATTTCCTTTACAATTACAGACCCTTTAGGTTGTCAGGAAGTTGTAGTTATCAATACAAATATTGATGCAGATACCTATTGTAATAACTGTGGTACAGATGCAGGGACGACAGAATCTACTCAAACAGGGGATGGAAACACAACTTCGAATAATGGCAATCTAAGCCAGGGACCATTTATCTTGTGTTTTGGAGATGACCTTTTGGTAGAATCTAATGGAGATTTTACTCTACCTCCTGGAGCATTTCAAGGTGGTAATCCTAATGATGATGGAACTGCCGGATTAATGTATACCATGTATGCTGATGTTCCGTCAACAGGCTCCTATGATACAGATCCGGCATGGACGAATATATTCTTTACAGGGGACCCGTGGCCTTTTTCTAATGACGGTCAGGTGATGGCAATTTTTGAATGTCTTACTTTGCCTACGGCTCCAATAATTGACAATACCTTTTGGGCTGTTCCAATAGCAGCAGATGCCACCAATTACCCAAATGCAGATGCAGATAATGATGGCTGTTTTGATGAAGGGGCTCCCATTCAAATAACGCTTCTACCTCCTATAGAAACTTTTGTAGGCACCTCTTGTGATGGGGTGAGTGTAAGTGTATCGGGAGGATATCCTGAAATATTTGGAGGTAATTTTACTATCACAAATACTGGACCGGGTGATTTATCAGCATCTTCTGTTTTGAATGAAGGAACGATTCAAATTACAGGTTTAGATCCCGGTGATGTTTGGTCAGTTACAATTGAGGATGCGAATGGTTGCCCATATACTGCTTCAGGAACGTATAGTTTTAACGAACCTGATCCGAGTTTTACACCAACGCTCACAGAGTACTGTCCGGATGATCCACCTATTGATTTGACAGGAGATCCATTACCAGGAACACCAGATCCCGCATTAAATTCTTATACCGTCGTTATTACACCTGACGGGTGGGGTTCTGAAACGACTTGGACAATTACAAATGGTTCTGGTGCTACGGTTGCTAGTGGAGGACCTTACTCCCCTAATGGAACACCTCTTGCAGGAATTCCCCAAACTACAGTAGTTTCTGATCTAAGCTCTGAAGATTGCCCTTATACCTTTAATATATTTGATTCTTTTGGAGATGGTCAGGATGGTTGTCCTGATTATGGTTTAAGTGGAAATGTTTTTGTAGAAGGATGTTATGAAATTATTGAAAATGATGGGGGGACTATCGTAGGTACTCAATGTGGAAATTGGGGAAGCTCTGCTTCCCATGTATTACCTTGTGATCCTTCTTATGTTGTAACAACCATTTTTTCAGGTGCAGGTGTGACAGATGATGCAGATGGAACAGGTTCTTTTGATCCTGGTGCAGCTGGACCAGGAACTCATTGGGTATACTATGATGTATTATATAATGGAGGAGAATGTGCTTATGTGGATTCTCAGCAAGTAGTAGTATTTGAACCGCCATTTGCTTTAATAGAAGCAGGAGATGCTTGTCCAAATCCTACTGTTACAGTTACCTTCAATGGTACAGCTCCATTTACATTTACCTATGCTATTGATGGAGTAGATCAGGCTCCTGTAACCACTTCAGATAACCCATATACAATAACGGCCTCTGCAGTAGGAGGAACTTATACTATTTCTGCTATTGAGGATGCTAATTGTGTCGGTAATGGTTCGGGAATTGCCGTTGTTGATCCTTGCTGTGGAGTAGATCCAGGTACGCTCTCCCCACTATCCCAAGATATTTGCGAAACCGATGCGGGAGATGTTTTAAGTACGGTTGGTACAGATGTAACAGCTACGGGGCAGGCAGCAGCAGCAGATGGTTATAGTTATATATATTTATTGACAGATGCTTCAGGGGTTATTTTAGGCTCTGATGCAAGTGCTGGGAATTTGACTATTCCGGCTACTGTAGGCACATATAATATATGTGGGCTTTCTTATGAAACTTCACAAGGATTAGGTACTATTACCAATGGTACTACTACAGTTACTGTCGGC
Organism: Saprospiraceae bacterium; assembly: GCA_020629915.1. Classification (GTDB taxonomy): domain Bacteria; phylum Bacteroidota; class Bacteroidia; order Chitinophagales; family Saprospiraceae; genus JAHDCK01. The sequence goes on along the minus strand of JAHDCK010000166.1, from coordinate 1,594 downwards.
GATGCCAATGTAATTGAGGACGGTGATGGAGATCCATTATTAGCAGCTCCGGATGGAACTTCTTGTATGGATTTGACAGATGCCTGTGCTGTGGTTAATGTTACAGCCGCACCTGCTGTTACCGTAACGTATGATTGTGCGGCGGGTACGGTTACGGTTAGTGGTGCCCCAGGTGGTTCAACCTATGCCTGGACAGCCTCAAATGGAGGGACTATTTCGGGTGGAACAACAGGATCGTCTATTACTTTTACAACTGACGGAACCTATACAGTTGATGTAACAAGTAATGGATGTACTACCTCTGGTAGTGTAGGTATTGTTTGTGATCCTTGTTTAATTGAAAATTTAGTAGTTACGCCTACCTGTAACTCTACAAACTGCCCTGGCCCACCAGCAAATGGAGATTACTTCCTCGAAATTACTTTTGACCATACTAATGTAGGAAGCGGCTTTGATGTCTCCGTAGCAGGAACAACAATCCTATCTAACCAAACTTATGACGCTTCAGGTACAACAACTATTTGTGTGGATCATTCGAGTCTGGTAGCAGACGGGGAAACAGATGTAGATGTAGTAATCATGGACACGGGATCAGGACTTACAGCAACTACGGCAATTGACCCTGCTTGTATTGGATGTATGCCGGCTGGTTCAGGTATAATTGTAAATGAAGCCTCTAACGGTGCAGCTGGAAACTCTGATTGGCATGAGTTATTGGTAGTTGGAAATGAAACACTCAATCTTAACGGTTGGGGTGTGGATGATATGAATTCAAATGGATATGTATTTTTCAATCTGGGGAATGATCCGTCCTGTTCTTTCTTAGAGGCAGTTCCGCCAGGATCTTTAATAGTTGTATATAATGGCGAAGATGGACAACAAGATCCAAACATGCCTGCCTCGGATCCTTTTGATAGTAATGGAGATGGTGTTTATATTATTGCACATGATCATATTTGTATGAGTATATGTGATGATAACTCAATGCCTTGTACAAATATACTTGGAAATCCTTACGCAACAGTTTTAGGTTTTCCCGGAAGTGGAACGGATGGAGCGCAAACCTATGCTCCGGGTGGAGGAACTTTTCACAGCGTTCCCTGGAGTTTTAATACTTCTAATCACACTTTACAATATGGATGTGGTGATTACACAGATATAGCTAGTAATGTTGATGGTTCAAATTCTGGTGGTAGAACACCAGGAGCACCCAACAATGCAGGAAATGGAGATTTAATTTCTGAATTGCAAGCAGGTGTTTGTTACGATTGTGCAATGTATGACGAACCTTGTGTAGATCCAAATATGGAAATTCAAACTACTGCAACTAGTGGAGATTTAGGTTGTGATCCTACAGTTACAGCTCCTGTTTTTACAGTTATTGATGCATGTGCTACAAGCCCAACAGCAACAGTTACTGTAACAGGTCCGACTAATATAGGATGTGACTATACTCAATCATGGGAAGCAACCTATATGGATGCTTGTGGAAATACAGATACCTTAGAAATAATTTATACTTGGATACAATCCGAAATTGCGACAATAACAGCGGATGTAGCGGATGCGGATTTGGGCTGTGCGGCAGCGCCAA